>LKML01000101.1 GCA_001563795.1 Haloferacaceae archaeon B1-Br10_E2g22
AAAGCGCTACAATCAGCGCTCGATGACCGAGACGGTGAACTCGGCAGTCAAGCGCTCGCTCGGCTTCGCCGTGCGAGCGCGATCTTGGTTCCGTGAGTTCCGAGAAATCGCGCTGATGTGTGTCGTCTATAACATCAAGCGTGCTGTGAAACAGTGAATTCCACTGCTGTATGGCGATTCAACACAGCCATTACAATAGTATGACTGTAATATAGGGCCAAATCGCTCCCCGAATCGGCAGTTCACTCTCGAAATACGCGATCGGCACAATATCACAGTGCTATTACTTCCAGTGTAGACGGATGCAGTCGTCTCGGGCGAGAGCGACCGGACAGTGCACGGTCGGCCAACACCGTATCGATACCGCCAGAAACGAGCAGCCCACAACGGGTTATTGTGTATGGACAATACCCAGTTCGACGACGTTAGCTGCACTTTTTACGAGATTTGGAAACTCCTCGCGAAAGATGTCGTCCTGAAGCCGACTCGTCGGCCCCGCCAGACTGATTGTTCCAATAACGGTATTAGTACCGTCTCGAATTGGGGCAGCAACACAGCGAAGTCCACGGAGCCGCTCTTCGTCGTCGAATGCGGTGCCACGCTCACGGATTTCTTCGAGATGAGTGAACAGTTCGTCCGGATCGGTAATCGTGTTCTCGGTCCGTCGTGGCAGTCCGTGAGTTTCGATAATCTGGCGCACTTCCGCTTCCGGTTTGTAAGCCAGAATTCCCTTTCCTGCCGCCGTTGTATGCAGGTTGATCCGGTATCCATCGTAACTATCGAGCTGGACCGCATTCTGTCCTTTTGGCCGGCACAAGAAAACACCCCTCCCGTGTTCTTCGACGGCGATCGCTGCCAGCTCACCGGTTTTTTCGGCAAGCTGTTCCGCCTCCGGCCTCCCTTCCCGATATATTTTCTTGTTATTGCGTGCAACCTCACCGAAGTCGAGAAACCGGAGTCCGATATCGTACATCCCATCGTCCGAGACGAGATACTCGTTTTGCTCTAACGTGCTCAGATGGCTGTGAACCGTACTTTTGGGATAGTCGAGATCCGCAGCAATCTCCGAGACGCCGATCGAGCCACGTTGCTTGATCGTTTCGATTATTTCGAGAGTGAGTTCGATCGTCCCAATTGAGGCCGTTTTTGGCTCCATACGTACGCTTTTTCAGGCATACCACTTATACATGTTCACTCTGGCAGGATATGTTAGATCGGTAGCAAATGCTGGTGGGAGCACGTTCGGGTCGTCTGAGAACCTCTTTGCAAAAGTACTTTTATTCCCGGTGAGAATTGCGACTACTGATGATAGTCGACTTTGGCGGTCACCTCTATCCTGGAGTCCACCACCCATCAGCGGTCCAATGCAATCCTGATGCCAAACTGATCGGGCCGCTGTTGACAGATCCAGCGGCGTTGTGCTCGTATATCGAAGCCAGTCCGCTCGACAGAATGGTTCTCTCACAGCCGTATTATATGGGGTCTGACGATCTCGAGGCGACGACCCGAGCGAATCGGGCCCTTCTGGATACCGTAGCCGATCACGACGAGCTATATTCGCTTGCCGCCATTCCGATCGGTGCCGGCGGCGAACCGGCTGCAGCGGAGTTCGAACGCGCTCTGGCTGCGGGCAGCCATGGTGGGGCGGTGGAGGTCTCACCCGCGACAGACGGACTCACAGATCCGGTCTACGAACCGGTGCTAGAAGTTGTAGACCGGACTGGCACACCAGTTCTCGTCCATCCAAAGCTCGATGAGTCGATCGGTTCGGGTGAACTCGATGACTCCTACCGGCTGAACGCGATCTTCGGGCGCGAAATTGCGCTGACCGACAGCATCTGGAAAGTCGTCCACGAGGAGCTGTTCTCGTCGTATCCGAACCTCAATCTCGTCTATCACCATCTGGGCGGGAATATCGCGAGTATGATTGGTCGAATACAACTCCAACTCGACTCCGATCGATGGGCGGGCGAGAACGGACTCAAATCGTTCGCAGAATTTTCGGCCACCGTTGCAGACAACATTTACGTCGACACCAGCGGCTTCTTCGGGCACGAACAGACACTCGAAACGGCGATCGAGCTGTTTTCCGCCGAGAACGTTCTGTTTGGGAGCGATTATCCCTACGAACCACGGACGCCAGCAGAAATGGCAACGCTAGTCGAATCCGTCGAATCGGCCAGCAACGGTGTCGACAGTGACCGAATACTGGGTGAAAATGCCCTTTCCCTCCTCGATAAGATGGCATAACCCGGCGCGCTGATCGGTCAGTCGCTTCCTCCGTCTGCACGGTCGGGGAAACGATTTCGTCCGATCGGTATGCAACGGGTTTCAGTCGTCGGTATAGTAGGCATCTAGGTCGTCGACCGTATCTTCGGCAATCCGTGTCCGGATCGTCTTCGTCCGGGTAAACTCCTGTAGTGTCTCCTCGAACGCCAGTTTCTTGCCGACGCCAGAGCGGCCGAAGCCGCCGAATGGAGCGCCGAGGAACGTTCCGTTGTCGTAGTTGTTGAGATAGACGATGCCGGCATCAATTCGGCGGGCGAGCCGATTGCCGACGCGCATATCTTTCGTCCAGACAGCACCGGTCAGGCCGTACTGGGTATCGTTTGCCATGGCTACAGCGTCCGAAACGGCCGAAAACTCCTGGACGATCATCACCGGTCCGAACACCTCTTCACGGACGATATCCATATCCGGATCAACATCCCCGAACAGGACCGGTGGAACGTAGTAGCCATCGTCGACATCGTCGGGCACCGATCCCTCGTAGAGCACTGTCGCTCCCGCTGCCTTTCCACGTTCGATATATCCGCTGACCTTGTCGTACTGCTTTTTGTTCGCCAGCGGTGCGATATCGGTCTCGGGGTCCAGTCCCGGTCCGATGGTCAGCGCCGAAACGTGGTCAGTAAATGCCGACAGAAACTCGTCTGCGATATCCTCGTGAAGCAGGAGTCGCTCACATCCAGCACACGCCTGTCCCGTGTTCGTAAACAGCCCTGCTGCCGTTCCTTCGACGGCCGCCTGAAGTGGTGCGTCCGGCAGGACGATGTTCGGGTTCTTGCCACCGAGTTCGAGCATCACCTCGGTGATCGTCTCGGCTGCTGCCTCCATCACCTTGGTTCCGGTCTGTGTATGCCCGGTGAAGCCGATCTTTCCGACGTCCGGGTGTGAGGCGAGTCGTGCACCCGGTTTGGCACCACCAGTAACCACGTTTACCACCCCGTCGGGCAAGATTTCTTGCCACAGTGTCGCCATCTTCAGCGACGACAATGGGGCTTCTGGCGCCGGTTTCAGGACGACTGTGTTTCCACACGCGATCGGCGCGGCGGTGAAGTCAGCCGTATGCATCGGCGGCCAGTTCCACGGGATAATACACCCGACAACGCCGTATGGCTCACGAACTGTATAATCGAAGAGCTCTCGCTTCTCCGGGATCGTGTCGCCGTGGTGTTTGTCCGCCGCTCCGCCATAGTAGCGGAACGTGTCAGCTGCCTCTGTGACGTCCGATCGCGACTGGTCACGGGGCTTGCCGTTTTCGACCGTCTCCAGTTCGACGAACGTCTCCATCTCGGCTTCGATCGCGTCGGCGATCTCGAAGAGGTACCGTCCTCGTTCGCGCGCACTCAGCGTCCGCCAGCGGTGCTCATATGCCTCCTGTGCAGCGTCGACTGCGGTATCGATATCGGCGGCCGTTCCGTCGGGTGCGGATCCGATTACTGTTCGATCCGCAGGGTTTTCGACGTCGAACCGGTCACCGCTTTCGCTCTCGACGAACGCACCGTCGATCAGCAACTGGCCATCGTAGGGAAGACGCAACTTGCTTTGTAGTTCTGGCATACGCTACCACGGTGTGCCTGCTTTATAATTGTATTGTGTTCTGGTGCCATCCAAGTGAACGTTGATAATGGATAGATTGCCGTCTTTCATATCAGAGTTGGAATATAAAAAGCGGCCAGTAGACCAGATATGACAGAATAATTTTGATAGTTTTCATGAGAGAATATTATTCTGGGCATCTAAGTGCGAAATATAGAACTAATGACAGTGCTGCCGCTCCAGCGGGGCGGCAAGCACTGTCGCTGTCTGGTCAGTCTACGTCGTGATCACGCCAAGAGAGATACCGCTGCTTGGAGTCAGTGAACAGTGGTTGGAGCTGTTCCACAGACAGAGATGGAAACAACTCTCGCCCCAGCGAGAGTGATTTGTTTCGGGAGATCAGCCCCTGCTTGATCGTTCGAACGTACATCTGTCGCTTTAGAAACGCTTGACCATGCTGGAGTGATCGAAACCGACGCTTGATTCGCGTCGGTTTCGTGTGACCGTAGTAGCGTTCGAGATTGTTTGTCGTGCTTGGAACCGATTCATCATGGAGATGTACGGCGAATTTGTCGAAATTCTCCATCACTTGCTCAACGTAAGTGCGGAGTTCCTTCGGCAGGTGCTCGATCTTGTCGAGCACCGCCTCGAAGCGGCGAAGCCCTGCCGCGTAGGACGGTGCAGCGCAGACGCTCTTGAATTCGCTCCAGACAATCGCGGCCTGAAGCTTCTCCGTGTCTGTGTATCGAACACTCTTAAAAACAGACGTATGAAGCGACTTCTCGCCGTTTTTGATAAAATGGAAGTTACACCGGTGATGGACTGCCCCGAGATCGTCCTCGACGATCTCTGGGTAATCAGATCGCCCATCGGTAGTGATCACAGCAGTTGGTTTTTCCTCAAGGACGGTAGTGAGAAACCAGCGCACCGTCTTCTTGATGCAGTCACCGACAATGGTCTCAGCCACCGGCGCACGCATCAACTCATCGTAGATGGTGAGCCGATAGGCGCGATTTCCGTTGACTGTGAGATACTGCTCATCGTAGGTGTAGACGCCAGAATAGACGGGGAGATCGTTTTCGACGATCTCCGCCGTCGGTTCGGTTAGCCAGTTATGGATTTGTTGATCAGCAGGACGAACACCACGGTGAACGGTGAGAATGTCCTGGATTCCCTCCAGAGAGGCGTCAGCGAATATATCAACAGCACCAGCAAGCTGTGACGCTGTCCGTGGATAACGGTGGTTGTCCTCAACCGACGGATGGGTTGGTGTAAACGAGCCGCACTGGTTGCAAGAGTATCGCTGCACCCGCACGGGCCGACGGCCGTGCGGGTGCCGCTTGTATCTTCCATTCTTGACGGCTGTTGTGCCACATTTTGGGCAGTCTGGTTCAGGAAGAGACAGAACCGAAAAGCCATCGTCAGTTGGTACAATAGAACCAGTTGGTGTGGTCTGTGTTATCACAACAAACAGTCCGCACCGTTCTTCCAAGAAAGTGAAAGATAGCAGTGCTGTATCCCAGCACTGCGACAATTGGAATGTTGTCTACCAGCTATCACACATAATTGATTGACTCAGTATCACGCATCACTTGGAAGTACGTAAATAGCAAAACCTATTGAGGCAGAGTACTTCGAGACTTTATTTTGGGGTGCGTTATCCGATAGTATCTTCGATATTCCAGTTGTTCCTACGCCTATTTATCTAGAATGTATGTGAGGAGACCCATGGGTCTGTTCCTTTATTTGATAGGTTTCCAAGGTCAGCCCGGTCGAATAGATCTGTTGCCGCCTTTTGTGCCTGTTCTAAGATCATGTCTTCATCGACTGTATTCAGAGTTCGGTCCTTCATTACAACCTCACCATCAACAAGAACCGTTGTAACATTCTCTGGGCTTGCTTGGTAAACTACATTCGCTGGAATATTCTGTAGTGGTGTAAATTTTGATTCTGAGAGATCGAGTAGCGCGATATCGGCCTTTTTTCCGGGTTCAATCGAACCGATTTCGTCTTCCCAGCGCATCGTTTTTGCACAGTCGATCGTTGCCATTTCCAATAGTTTGCTTGGTGGAAAGAGTCCCTTGTCACGATACCGATACTGTTGGGTGAACGCAAGCATCCGCATTTCTTTAAATAGATCCTGTGTATCACCCATACACCCATCCTGTCCAAGTCCAACGGTACAACCATGATCTGCCATATCAGCAACCGGCGAAATTCCGTCGCCAAATTTTTCAACTTCACTATCGACCGAATAGCCAAGTTTGTAGGTCGGGTTGTGGGCTATCTTTGCATCATACGATGCGAGGTCCTCAACATCACTTTCGCTTAGCCAGACACAGTGGGCGCCGACGAAACGGGGGCCGAGGACTCCATGGTCTTTTGCGCGTTCGACATCTCCCTCCGCAAAGGTGGCAAAATGGGTGTGGATTCCGACATCCTGTTCTTCAGCAACTGTTGTTGCAACATCCCACATCGGCCCAGTCGACGAATAAAATCCGGTCGGACCGGGCCAAACGCGGATTCGTCCGCCGGCCCCTTTGTGCCATCGATCCATGGTATCTTTTAAAAAAGATTTGTATTCGTCGGCGTCGACAATGTAATGTGCTGGTTCGTTTTTTCCGGCTAATCCAACCGGAACCACACTCCGTACTCCCGACTCTTCAATTGCGCGCATCGACTCTGCGACACCAAAGTCACGAAGCTTTTCGGGGTCCTGCTGACAGATGTGGTTGACGCTACAGGTCACCCCACTTTTGAGTAAATCGATGCAGGTCAGCATCGAACTTAAATAGTAATCTTCTCGATTCATCGCGTCGGTCAACGGAATTTTAAATTGCTGAATCCACTCCGACGTCGTTCCTTCGAAGACTCGTACGATTGCTTTCATAAAAGACTGTTCGAAGTGGTTGTGCGCATTACAAAGCCCCGGAAGCGCAAGTTGTCCGTCGCCATCTATAATATTATCTGCGTCAGAACTGATTTTTTCGTCCTTTCCGACTGCGACTATTTGATTGTCATCGATGAGAATAGCGCCGTCCTCAATGATATTCGGAGTATCGCCTCGTGCCATTGTCAGAATTACAACATTCTCAATGCGGATGTTCGCCATGTGTTGAGTAAGCAGGACATTGTAATGGTTGTTTCGCCGAACGGCAGAATATTCACAGCCAATAGCGTTCATATGACTGCAGTTCGGTCAATGGAACACAGATAGATGACTCAAATCAGTAAAAACACAGGCCCGTAATCAGGGTGATCAGGATCAATCGTAAGAGGGAAACGATGGTGACTGATCCGGAAGCACAACATCAAGAAGAACTGAACGGCCCTCTTCGCGAACAATCTGAAGACCATTTTCAATCGCTGATCGAACCACTTTCGAGGAGGTAACCGTTTCGCCGTGAACATCCCATGCTGTTACCATTGAGACGTAGTCCGGTTTCGGACTGATTTTCGTTCCATACGCAGACTTGCCCTCGTAGTACTCATCATAAGCAGGATTCATCACTTGATAGCCGCTGTTGTCGGTGCCATCCAAGTGAGCGTTGATAATGGATAGATTGCCGTCTTTCATATCAGAGTTGGAATATAAAAAGCGGCCAGTAGACCAGATATGACAGAATAATTTTGATAGTTTTCATGAGGGAATATTATTCTGGGTATCTAAGTGCGAAATATAGAACTAATGACAGTGCTGCCGCTCCAGCGGGGCGGCAAGCACTGTCGCTGTCTGGTCAGTCTCAGTACTTCACAAAGCTGGTTAGTTAGAACGTCTGCTTGCAGAAAGTGTGTTCAAAACCCAGCAAGCAGACAGTGAACTTCACGAGGACCAGCTTCTTAACTTTCTCGTCAACAGTCTCAACCAGGAAGTTGCTCTTGATCTCGCCGCTAACGCTCAAATCGATGCTCAGGACATCTACAAGATCCTCGTCGGCGCTTGCGCCGACGGGACCTCAATCTCTACGCTCTGCAACTCGAGTAAGAATTCACCGGCTGCCAACACCGTTCTCTACCATCTTCGAACGAAGTTCGATCCGAAACGGCTCGAACAAGTCGCAAACACGCTCCTCAGACGAGATATCGTCGAACTACTCCCTGAGCAGGTGGAGGTCTGTGCCGACCTCCACCTGC
>LKML01000102.1 GCA_001563795.1 Haloferacaceae archaeon B1-Br10_E2g22
TACAGACTCCAAAGTTAAGGGGCTGTAGAGGGTGATTAATATATAAAGAGAGTTCGATCAAATGGCTCAAAATCTAGATTCCAAAGTTCGTGCAAAAGTGTGGCTCACTCCTGACCAAGTCGACGATCTCCGCTCGGCGTGTTACTCGACTGGTGCCGACTACCTGCAGCAGCGTAACGAGGCAATCATCGCCCTCATGTACGACACTGGTCTCCGAGTCGGCGAATTGGTGGCGGTCGACGTGGATATGTTCAGGGAGGGCAACACTGCGCTGTATGTTCCGACTGAGATCCAGAAGGACTACCCAAACGACAACGAGCCTGCACCGGCGACGTTGGAGCTGGCCTCAGACGTTACACGGCTGTTGTCGTCGTACCTGAATAGCAGGTGGAAGGACTCGCCAGCGTTGTTCCCCTCACGGTCAAGCGACCGGATCACTACTCAGGGCGTTCGGAACGCGATCTCGAAGGTTGCTGAAGAAGCCAGTGTCGACCCGTACTTGGTCGACGGCACTCGCGGTGATCCGGGTGACGTGACGCCCCACGCGCTTCGGCACAGTGTCGCCTATCGGATGATGAACGCCGAGGAGGAAAACACGCTGTACGACGTACGGAACCGCCTGCGGCACCGGAGTATCCAAACAACTGAGCAAGTCTACGACCACATCATCCGAGTATGACCGACGAAGACAATGTCGACCCGGAAGACCCCCGCCCGAGAGCCATTATACCCGGTTCAGGGACAACGAATGGCACTACGTCCCGGACGAACTAGGCCAGACAATCTCGTTAGGTCTTGGTGGCGAAGGCGAGGAAGGACAGGATTGGGTGCTCACGTACACGCCCGAGAAACGAGATCAAGGCGACCGCGAGAAGTATTGCGACCGTCCGCACCCGGATATTCAGTAGTATTCGGTTACAATGGTCTTCGAACGCTGGAATAAGAGTTGAAAGAGGAACTTCTTCGCCAGCGTAGCCGCTTAATTATTTAATTCGCTTATTCACACTTATACAATTGAAGTCTGCATGTATTTAATATAATCAGAAGCAAGTACATCATTACGCTCGAGAGGCAAAGTATCTTTATTCCTACCACGACAGAGACAAATATGAACGGTGGGGAACTAGATGACATCGACAAGGCGATTCTGCACGCGCTTCAGGAGGACGCCCGGAACATGTCGTCGAGCGATATCGCAGAGCGCACAGAGACGTCGGATAGCACGGTTCGGAAGCGAATCAAGCAGCTCGAATCCGAGCGCGTGATCAAAGGCTACAGCGCCGACGTAGACTACCAGAAATCGGGGTATCCGCTCCGGATGCTGCTCTACTGCACCGCCCCGATCTCGGAGCGAAGTGAGTACGTCGACCGAATTCTCGACATCGACGGGGTCGTCTCGGTCCAAGAGCTAGTCACTGGCGAGCAGAACCTGCTGGTGACGGCTGTCGGGGAATCGGACAGCGATATTACGCCTGTAGCAAAGGAGCTGCTCGATATGGGACTGACTGTTGCCGACGAGGTGCTCGTCAGAAGCCACGAAACGACACCGTTTGGTGAATTTAACGGCGAGTAGTCACGACGACAGCACCACGCGCTTGATATCGAGCGATGTCGCCCGCCGGACCACTGCCCGAATCGGATCGGACACCCCCGCAAGGTTGTTCGACTCGCCGTCGAACACGACGAGTGCGGCCCGTCGACCCGGCTCGATAACGCCACAGTCGAGGCCAGCGATCTCGGCACCGGCGACTGTCGCCATCCGGAGTACCTCCCTGGCGGTCACGTCGAACGTTTTGGCGGTGTAGGCCATCTCCCGCAGCATCGACGGTTCGTTGAGCATGACGTTGTCAGTCCCGAGGGCGACAGTCGTGTGATCCAACAGTTCACGGAGTGGGGGTCGACCGACGTCCAACACGGTGTTAGCACGCGGACAGACCGCGACTGGTACTGACTGCTCGGCGACGCGGTCGAGATGCTGGGCTTCGGCGTGAACCATATGGACGAGCAGATCCGGCTCCAGATCCAGTGCGGGATGGATATCCGTGGCATCCGGTTCGCCGGCGTGGATCGCAAACGGGCGGCCTGCAGCCCGCGTGGCCTCGCGTTCGGCGGTGAAATCGGCGTCGTTTGCGCCGCTTGCGCCGAAGCCGTCGGCAACGTCGAGCACCGCCGGATCGTCGCTGCCGAAAACGAACGCCTCGACGGCAGTTCGTTTTTCGGCCGCACGGAGCGCGCGGGCCCCAGCAACCCCCGATTCGCGGAAATCAAGGAACGCCGCCGTTCCCGTTTCGTTCATAAACTGGATCGTCCGACCCATCGCGTCGACGAGTTCGTCGCGGTCGGCTGCGGCCAGCCGGCGGTGTTTGTGACTGTCTGGCGGGGCAACCGCTGCATCGAGCGAGAGCCCGACGGCCGTCTCTTTGGCGACCGAATCCCCGATATGCGTATGCGCGTTGACGAACGCCGGGACGATGATGTCCGAAGATTCCGTTGTAGTCCGTTCGACAGCGTCGATTCGCCCATCGTCGACGACGACACGACCGCGAGTCGGCTTCAGCGAGTGGCCGGCGACAATCCACCCTTCGAACTCATCCATACTGTACATCTGCTCTGTATCACAATATGGTCTTCTATATCGAAATATCGAACAGATCGGTATATCTATGCCGGTGTAGCCAAACTATCGACTAGGTAGATGGTCTCGAACGCGAGCAGATGGATACGACGACTCAACCACCGAGCCAATGACTGAGATGGACCTCAGCAGTCTCGTCGAGGGGTTAGAACGACAGACGCAGCCAGCACCGGAGCCCACACAGGAACGCTCGGCGTCGGGAACCGCACTGGTCGTTTCCTGTATGATGGCCGACTGCCGGCACGGCCCGTCGCTGTGGCCTATCGATCCATCCTGGGATGCCCGCGCTGTCCAGACGCTCGGTGCCCAGACCTGGACAGCTCATGATGGCCAACGGGAGCTGGATGAGACGCTCACCCATCTGACGGCCACCCACGATGTCCACGCTGTCGTCGTTGTTGGCCACACTGACTGTACTGTTCTGGGCGACGCCTACGAACACGCTGTTGTCTCGACTAACGCGCAGTCGACTGCCGAGACCCACCCTGAGTCGGTAGTCTCGCTCGTTGAGGAGGCGGTTTCGGCGGGCGTTGTCGACCAGTCATTATCAGATCGACAGGCGCGGGCTCGACTCGTCGAGTACAGCATCGTTCGACAGGTCGCGTTTCTCACTGACAGTCTCCCCGAGACTGTGACCGTCGCCGGCTACGTTCACGATCAAACCGGTGTCTACGGACCGTTTCCCAACAAACTGTATCTGGTATCCGTCGACGGGGTCACTGACACCGACAGGCTCGATGGTCGACTGCCGGACCACGAACCGGTTCCTGTCGCAAGCCTGCTGGACTGACGCTTGCGGCGGTCTCCGTGATGCTTTCTGCCCGGACGAACAGTTGTGGCGTTCTCGGTGGCGTTAGCCACCGGCTGGTGCGTGTCTACGTTCGAGAGCGAAGACCATAATGTTCTATAATAAGTTTCTTAGCGAACGAATTGGTCGTATAGAAGATTTTATTACACAGTCTGTTCGTAGGTACGGGTGACGACGACCGGCACGCTGATCGAGGCGACGAACGGGCCTCGACGGTGGCTGTCGGTCGTAATGGACCAACCGATGACAAACCAGGATCAGTTGCCGACGGTAGGACAGCTCCCGACAGTATCAACAGCGAACCCGTCGCTACCGGCCGTTTTCACCCGGCTCGTGTGGCTGCTGTGGCTCGCCAGTCTCGGCGTGCTCGCCGCACGGCTGGTCGCCGACGTCACGCTGACGGTTCCCGGTGTGATCGCCGTCGACGGGCTCGCGCTCGTGATGTGGATCGCGGTCACCTTCTTCAGTGGGATCGTCCACAGCTACTCGCGTCGGTATATGGCGGGCCAAAAACAGATCAACCGCTTTTTCGGCGGCGTGTTCGGCTTTACGCTCGTCGTGATGGTGTTGGTCGCCGCCGACAGCCTCCTGTTGTTCGTGGCTGGCTGGGTGGCGATGGGATTGGTGATGGCTGAGCTGATCGGCCACATCAACGGCTGGCCGCAGGCACAGTCGGCCGCCGCGGTCGCCCGCCGGTACTTTCTGGCCAGCGGCGGCCTGTTGGCACTCGCCGCTGGCGTGCTGTGGATCTCGACGGGAGCGACCACCGTCTCCGGAGTTGCGGCGGCAGCCGACAGCCTCCCGGCGACACTCTGGCTGGTCGCTGCGAGCGCGCTGCTGTTGGCGGCGATGATCCAGTCGGCACTGGTGCCGTTCCACACCTGGCTTTTGGCCTCGATGACCGCCCCGACGCCTGCCTCCGCGCTGATGCACGCCGGCTTCGTCAACGCCGGCGGGATTCTGCTGGTTCGCTTTTCGTCGGTCATCACGGTCGACCCCCGATTCCTGCAGGTAGTGTTGGTGGTCGGCGCGGCCAGCGCGCTGCTCGGCAAGCTCCTAAAATCCGTCCAAGCGGACGTCAAAACCCAGCTCGGCTGTTCGACAATCGGCCAGATGGGCTTTATGATCATGCAGGTCGGACTCGGCTTTTTCGCCGCGGCGATAGCCCACCTCATCCTGCACGGATTTTATAAAGCCTACCACTTCCTGTCGGCTGGCGAGGGGGTCTCTCACACCAGTCCGGATGCAGCGAAACACACGACGCGCTCGCTGACTGTCGCTGGCTTCGTGGTGACGACGGTGATGGCTATCGCCGGCGGTGTCGTGTTCGCGCTGCTTACCGGCAAGGGAGCAACCATCGACAGCGGCTTGCTGTTGACACTGCTGGTCGTGTTGACGACTCTGCACGCGAGCCGCAACGCGCTCGGCCAGCCGTCGATCCCGCCGGCTGTCCGCTACGGGGCGGTTGCCCTGCTGTTTTTGCCGGCAATCGTCGTCTACGCCGGGGTCTACAACGCGGTGAGCGCTGTCATGGCCGGCAGTCTGACCGCGTCGGCTCCGGTCGAGATCACCGTGGTTCACGGCGTGATCGCCGTCGCGTTCGGTATCGCCTACGTCGCCATCGAGACCGGCGCCTACCGCTTTAGCGACCGACTGTACGTCGCACTAATGAACGCAACCCAACCCCCACACGAAACGGTGCTGACCGCAACGGAGGAGTACAATGCCTACTGACACGACGACAACTGACACCGAAGCAACGCTCGAAGACTGTATCGACACCGCAAAAACGACCATCGGCTCGGCGTGGCCGCTCCACTCGTTCGTGACGGCCAACCCGCTTGCGGGCTTCGAGGATCGCCCCTTCCACGAGGCCGCCGCCGAGGCCGACCGCCTGTTCGGCAGCGAGGGCTACCCCAGCGCCGACGTGTTCCGCGCGGCCTGGGAGCGTGGCCAGATCGATCCGGACCGCCTGGACACCGAACTCACCGATCACGGCTACGACCTCGCTCCCGAGGCGGCTCTGGATCGCTTGGCGGCCGACGACACTGACGAGACCGAGCCGAACCCGCATGATCGCGTCGACGAAATCTTGACCAAATGGCTGGCCGCGTTTTTGGATCAGGGCCAGACCGACTGGGCGATGCCGAACCGCGAGCAGGGGTTTTACGCGGCGTTCCGGACGGTTGCCCGTCACGACGGCGAGATTCCCAATGGCGATTCGATTGCCGCGCTGCCAGACGAGCCGCTTGCTGCCATCGACTCCCTGCTGGCGGACTACCCGACCGACCAGTGGGAACGCATCTGTGAGTACCAGATCACTGCACTGCCGGGCTGGGCGGGGCTGATCAAACAGCAGGCCGACAGCGACGACGCCTGGCAGTCGGTGCATCCGATCTCGATGGAGGGCTATCTGGCTGTTCGCTTGGCTGTTGCCGACGCCCTGGGATTCAGCCTTGAACCGCCAGCCCACGCCGAGCCGACCGACACCGACGGTGTTCCGCTCGCCGAATGCTGGCTGACTGCCTGGGAACGCAGCCACCGCGACGAACTCATCGAAGCAATCTCGACGGCGAGCGCCTCCCTCGCCGCAAGCGACGACAGTGGACGCCCCGACGCACAACTCGTGTTCTGTATCGACACGCGCTCGGAGATCATCCGCCGCCACATCGAGTCGACGGGGAGCTACGAAACCCACGGCTACGCCGGCTTTTTCGGCGTGCCGATAGAGTACAAATCCTACACTGACGATGTGACCGTCGACGCCTGTCCACCAATGGTCGATCCGGCCCACCGCATCACCGAGCGTCCGAGCTGTGGCCACGATCACGATCACGACCACAGCCACGAGCACGCCACCCATGACCGTTGGCTAGAAGCCCTCCACGGTGGCAAGCAGGTCATTAAAAAGCTCAAATCGAACGCCGCAACCGCCTTCAGCTTCGTCGAGACCGCGGGTGCAGGCTACGGAGCCGCACTTGCTGGCCGAACGCTGATACCGAACCAGCTCTCGAAACTGGTAGGCGGTATCGACGACCGCATCCCGGACACCCAGGCGTTCTGTGAGCCCTCGGTCGACTACAACCCCGACGGCGTCCACAACCTGCGCGAAGGACTCCTGCTCGACGAGAAGGTCGAGTACGCCAAAACGGCGTTCGATCTGATGGGGATCGAGGAGTTCGCCCGTCTGTTCGTCTTTACCGGCCACGGCAGCCACACGTCGAACAACCCGTTCGATTCCAGTCTCGACTGTGGGGCCTGTGCCGGCAACCACGGCGGGCCGAACGCGCGTGTTATCGCGGCGATCTGCAACGACGAGGAAGTCAGAGCCGAACTCCGTGCCGACGGCTACGACATCCCCGAAGAGACGGTCTTTGTCGCCGCCGAACACAACACGACAACCGACGAGATCGATCTCTACGCCCACGACATCCCCGAGAGCCACGCCGACGATCTCGACCAACTCCAGGCCGACCTCGAGGCCGCCCGCGAGGGGGCAGCCGCCGAACGCGCCGACCAGATGGATGCCGACCGCGACGGCGTCACCGATACCGAACGCCGTGCGGCCGACTGGGCCGAAACCCGCCCCGAGTGGGGGCTGGCCGGCAACGCCTCGTTCGTTATCGGGCCGCGTGAACTCACCGCCGGCTACGATCTCGACGGTCGGGCGTTCCTCCACTCGTACGACTGGTCGACCGACGACGAGGGCGAGGCACTGGCGGCGATCATGGCCGGCCCGATGGTCGTCACCCAGTGGATCAACACCCACTACTACTTTGCGACCGTCGACACCGCAGCGTTCGGCAGCGGCTCGAAGATCACCCAGAACCCGGTCGGCAACGTCGGCGTCTACCAGGGCAACGGCGGCGATCTGCTGACCGGCCTCCCGCTGCAGTCAGTGATGATGGCTGACGACGAACCGTACCACCAGCCGCTCCGTCTCTCGACGGTGATCCACGCTCCGCTCGCCCGTGTCGAAGAGATTCTTGAGGCAAACGCCGAGGTTACCGAACTGCTCGACAATAACTGGCTGTCGCTGACCGTTGTCGATCCAACCCAGGATCATACCGCCTTCGACTATGCAGGCGATCTGAGCTGGACACCGCTGGATGGAGATGAAGTCCAACCAGAGTGTGAACCTACTCCAGTGGCCGCTGTTGCCGACGACTAATCAACGCGAGTTGTTACAAGGCTAAATACTGTATACCATGCCTTATTTTCAAGAACTGTGCAGAATTACCTAATGACCGGCTCGGTTTGGATATATTGACTAACATCTCCTACCGCTTTTTAGATAGCAAGATAACCGACATCGTGCAGTATCCTGCCAATCTAAACTTGGCTTAATCGGGTTACCGTATAA
>LKML01000103.1 GCA_001563795.1 Haloferacaceae archaeon B1-Br10_E2g22
ACTCCTCGGCCATGGCGCGTAGCTCGTCGATCGAGACGATGTGGTCCTCGCGCGGCGGGATTGCCTCAATCGAGCCAAGGTCGTCCATTGCCTCGACAAGCCGCCACTGTGAGTCGATGAGCTCCTCGGTGTAATCGTCGACCGGCAGATGCAGATCGCCACTCTCGGCGAGTTCGATCACGGCCTCTTCTTCGCCTTCGGAGACACCCGCAAGCTGGCCGTACTCGTTGACGACCGACTCGGCGTTGGCCTCAATGTGTTCTTGGGCACTGCTCCAGCCCGCAAGCAGCGACAGGGCAGTATCTGGGTTTGCTTCGAGCCAGCTTCGCTGGGCACACCACGGCGTAATGAGCGGCGGGAAGCCGGTTTCGGCCTCCCACTCTTCCCAGGCGTTGTACACCGGTCGAACCTCGTCGTCGTTGGCGAGTCCGCGGACGGTCTGGCCCGACGACATCTCAAAAACGTTCGGAGGAATCGCTGAGCAGTAAGACTTCGGGGATGCTGGCGACATCAAAGGGTTTGCTCTTATTAAACATCTCTTGCTCGATCGTGTGAATCCGCGTCGAGCGTAGTTTTTATCGTTTTGAATGAATTTTATATCCTCTAAATCTATAGAAGGAGGTGAACGTACTTGTATTCTAACTTCTTGTGGTCGAATTCATCCATAGCCTTGTTTCGTGAACTATACAAAAATCCAGGCGGTTTGCCATGAAGATCGTATCTTGAGATATTAATTCTGGCCTATCGGTGGTGCCGTCTCCGGTTGCTGGCGGACATCGGTGGCCGCATCGTAGCCGGCCGCCAGTGAGATAAGCGTCGGCTCGCTATACGGTACGCCCATCAGCTCAATGCCAACTGGGAGCCCTCTGTTGGTGAAACCGGCGGGCATCGACAGCGCCGGACAGCCTGATTGGGAGGCGATAAACGTGTTAGTTGGATAGTTCGCCCGCACCAGCTCGCCGGTGTGATACTGTTCGTACTTCGGCGGTGGCACCTGTACGTCGGGAAACACCAGCGCGTCGATCTCGTGGCGACCGACAGCGTACTCGATGGCGCGTCTGAACTGGTCTTGTCTCGCCGTCCGCTCCCAGAACGCCGGTACGTCGGTCGGATCGTCGGGCCCACCGGCGATCTTCTCGAACAGTTCGAGGCTCTCGTGGTAGCGCCCGGATTCGTAGAGCTCTTCGACGGAGTCGACGGGCGAGCCCTCCAGCTCAGAGAGGTAGCTGGTGATGTCGTGGTTTGCCTGATAGGCATACAGCGACGTGGTGTCGATCAAGTCGTCGAGATTCGGGATCGACACCGGATCGACGATCTCCGCGCCCGCGGCCTCCATTCGGTCGATTGCCGTCTCGACGACAGCGGTCACGGCTGCTTTCGCCTCGGTTTCGTCCCCACCGAACGCCTCGCGCAGCACACCAATGCGTGCGCCGTCGAGGCTCCCGGTGTCGAGCTGTGATGTGTAGCTCAACGCAGGTGCGTGAACGGTTGTTCCGGTAGCGTCATCGTCGGAATCGAAGCCGACGAGCACATCCAGCAGCCGGACCATATCCTTCAGGGTCCGTGCCATCGGTCCGGCGGTGTCCTGTCGGCTGATCATCGCCGACATCCCCGTTCGGGGAATCAGTCCGGTCGTCACCCGGAGTCCATAGAGGTTACAGCACGACGCCGGAACACGAACCGAGCCACCGGTGTCCGAGCCGATTCCGACGAGACCGAGGTTTGCTGCGATGCCGGTGCCGGTGCCCGCACTTGAGCCGCCCGAGTCCCGGTCTAACCCGTAGGGGTTTTTTGTCTGACCGCCCGCCGAGGAGTAGCCGACGAATCCCGACCCCCAGTCCGGGAGGTTCGTCTTTGCGAGAATCACCCCGCCTGCCTCACGCACTCGACTGACGATTTCGGCGTCTTCGGTCGGGACGAACCCATCGAAGGCTTCGGAGCCAAACGTAGTCACCACGTCGGCTGTCTGGACCTGGTCTTTGACCAACACGGGAATGCCGTGAAGCGGTCCGACGAGACCGTCATCGGCTAGCAGCTCGTCGAGCTGGCTGGCACGGTCGATAGCGTCGTCGTTAGTGTTGATAATTGCGTTGAGTTCGGGGCCAGCGCTGTCGTAGCGTTCGATACGTTCGAGATATTTCGATACCAACTCCTCGCAGGTGAGCTCCCCGTTCAAAAACAGTTGGTGTGTCTGTTCGACAGTCAGTTCGCAGTTGTGTTCTGTCATCTGTTATGCAGTTGTTCTCCATTTGAAGGCGCGTTCTTCGACCGGTCTGAGCACGCCGTACTCGATGAAGAGGACGACGATCGTAAACAGTGCCGTGTAGGCGACGACCTCTTCGATGTTACTCTGGAGGAACCAGTATCGAATTCTGGCTCCCACGCCGTTGGTGATCCCAAAGACCTCACCGATGACGGCGACTTTCCACGTCATACCGAATAGGTTCCGCAACGAGGCGAAAATGTAGGAGCCGACGTATGGCAGGTAGACAAACCGCCACATCATCCCCGGTCCAGCATCGAACGTCTCCCCCATCTCGACGAGCTCCGGCGTGATATCCTGCAGCCCCTCCCAGATAGAGACCAGTGCAAACGGGGTACAGACGAAGCTTACGGCGATAACGATCGACGGCGTAGTAAAGCCGAAGATCACCATAACGATCAAGATCACGACGACATCGGGCGGCGTCATCCAGATCGGTAGCCACGCCTCGACGGCTTTCGCCACGCTCTCGTTTAGATACATCGCCACACCGATTCCGACCGCCAGTGACAGCGAGATAGCGGTCGCCAGTAGTACCCGCCCAAAGGTCACGCCGATGTGGTAGGCCGCCGAGTGACGGACGTCACCCTCGACGACGAGTTCGACAGCCAACACGGCAATCGTCACCGGCGAGGGGAAATACTGGCTGTTGATCGCCGAAAGCAGGCCCCAGCCGATAAACAGGCCGAAAACGGAGATGCCGACCCGGTGGTTTGGCTTCATTCCTCGACGGCCCCAGCATCAAGATGATCGAAGAACCGATCCATCAGCGTCGACTCGGCTATCACCAGCGCCTCGTCACCCACAGACCTCGGCCGTGGCACGTCTATGTTCACCTGGTCGAACAGCTCGCCGTTGCCGTCCAACACCAGAATGGTATCGGAGAGGAACACCGCCTCCTTGCTGTTGTGGGTGACAAAGATGATCGTCTTCCCGGTTTCTTTCCAGATTTCGAGGAGATCCTGTCGGAGCTCTTTGGCGGTGAACTCGTCGAGACTGCTGAACGGCTCGTCCATGAGTAGGATGTTTGGCTCGATAGCGAGTGCGCGAGCGATGCCAACACGCTGGCGCATCCCGCCGGAAAGCTGCTGTGGATAGCTGTCGATCTCGTCTTCGAGGCCGACCAACTCGAGATTTCGGTAGATTCGCCCTGCGTGATCTTCAGGGGGTACCTCTTGTGCTCGGAGGGCGAATCGAATGTTTTCGCCGACTGTCAGCCAGTCGAGCAGCCGCGGTTCCTGAAACACATAGCCGTAGAAGAAATCACCAGACTCCACGGGTTCGCCACCGCGTTCGATCACGCCACCATCCGGCTGTAGGAGACCGGCAATAACGTTCATCAGTGTCGATTTCCCACAGCCAGACGGCCCCATAATCGAAGTAAACGAACCTTCGGCGATCTCGAAAGAGAGATCGGAAAAGACCGTCAGTTCGCCGTCGGGGGTGTCGAACCGCTTTTCTAGCCCTGAAAACACGATCCGTCCGGAGTGAGTGGGGCTGGTAGCCCCCTCGCTGTTTAGCTGCTGTGTTGAGTTCGGTGATGCCATTGTATTCGTTGGGTGCGTTGTCCGTATCTCATCGTTGCTAGTTCAGCGGCGCTCGTTAGGCATTCGCCAACTCACGGAGTTCATCGATCGGAATCGCGTGGTCGTCTTTCGGCGGGACGGCTGGAATCAGTTCGAGATCAGCAAGCACCTCGAGTAGCTCCCACTGGGCGTCAATCGCCTCGCTTGTGTACTCCTCGATCGGGAGCGTCATTGCCCCCTCCTGAGCCAGTTCGATGATCGTCTCACGGTTGGCTTCGTCGTCGAGGCCAGCCAGCGCGCCATACTCCTCGACAACTTCCTCGGTGTTAGCTTGGAAGTACTCCTGTGCGTCGCCCCAGCCTTCGAGCACGGCGAGAACGCCTTCGGGGTTTTCTTCGAGGAACGACCGCCTGACCGCCAGTGGCGTCACCAGCGGCGCATAGCCGGTCTGTTCTTCCCAGCCCTCCCAGGCGTTGTACAGCGGCCGGACCTCATCAGGCGAAGCGAGTCCACGGACGGTCTGACCGGTGAACTGGATCATCGCATCGATATCGCCCTGTTCGACAAGTAGTTCGTATAGTGTCGCTGGCTGTGATTCGACGCTTTCAGTCGCCTCTTGCAGATCGAAGCCATACTCGTCTGCCACCAGCCCGCGCATCAGAACTGCAGTCGCAGACTCCCAGCCGGGATGGCCCAACGTTGCGCCCTGTAGATCTTCGACCGACTCGATGTCTGAGTCGGCGGTGACGAGTATCGAGTTGATCTGGGTAATACAGGGACCGAAGTGGACGAAATCCTCGCCTTCGTCGACGTACTGCGAAAAGATCGGATACCCCATGATCCCGACATCGTTGCCGCCGGTCGTCATCGAGTTGGTGTACCGACCGAACGGTACCTGTTCGAGGTTTAAACTGACACCGCGGTCCTCCCAGAACCCCTGTTCCATGCCAGCTTCGAACAGCATGATGTTGAGGTTGCCTTCGATGGTGTCGAAATCGAGTCCATCCGTCTCACCGGAGCCGAGACAGCCCGCAACAAACGTGGTTGCGGCAGCCCCGGATCCGGCAGAGAATTTGATAAACGTTCGTCTATCTATGTCGGAGTTTTGCATTGCATTTAGGAAGATTTTCTGGCTAAATATAAGTCTAATGATTGCACTTCCGAGTATACGATTGAACAATTAAAATAATATTATGTCAGTCAATCTGTTCGAACCAGCCGGTATCGGCCGGGACGGAACTGCAGACAGAACGTCTACGACGGTAGTCGGATGAAAGGGTCGGCCCAATGGAGCTGGCTCCGGGCAACTGTTCACTGGGGCAACTGCTACACCGGGTTAGGCTGTTGCCGCGGTGGTTTCGTCGGGCGTTGCTCGCCAGGCGAACAGCCGATGTTCGAGCCGTATCAGCAGTCGGTCGGCCAGAAACACGAGCACCATCATTGGGATGACCCACGCGATGATCATCTCGTTTTGATTGGCCTGAAAGTAGTTGTTGATGATCAGCCCGACGCCCGAGGTGGTGCCGAAGATCTCGCCGACGAGCGTGATCTTCCACGACAGCATAAGCGCCAGCCGAGCGTTGGCAAACAGGTGTGGAAGCAGATGTGGGAGGTAGACGTTCTGCCACAGCAGAAACCGGCTCGCGCCGAAGGAGTCGGCCATCTCCGGCAGCCGACCGTCCAGATCAGTCATCCCTTCGTAGACGTTGATTGCCACATAGGGCATGACGACCATGAACACCGGAAACACGGTTACAAACCAGACCGAAAGCCCCACCCAGAGAATCGCAAAGAAGGCCCAGATAACCGATGGAAACGCGAACGTCGCCAACACATACACCATCAGATACTCCTGAGATGGCTTCGATGTTCCCATGACGATTCCCAACACCACACCGACGACCAGACACAACACTGCGGCGACGAGCACCCGTGCAATCGTTATCGGATAATGGTCGAACACATCAAACTGTGCGTTCGGTCCGAACGCCTGCTCGAAGGCCGCACCGAGTTCGAAGAGGTTCGGAAACACGTAGGCCGGAACAACACTCGCGGCGAGCTGCCAAACGACGACGACAATAGCAACCGACGCAGCAATCGGGAGCCATCCCGGCGGACAGCGCTCTGCGGCCGTCTGCCGCACTCGTTCGACACTCCACTGACGGTTCCTCATCGGGCGTTCCACCTACTCAACTGTCGATAGGTTGCTGTGATTCTGTGGTGTGTAACGCTCATACACACCTTTCCTTTATTTTGTATTCCTATTTATGGCTATCGGGTCAAGAAAAGGTAGAAAAAAAAACGATCAGTTGTACACATGCCTCCATCGACAACTAGGCCCGCGTTCGGGATAGACCGCTTACGGCGGTCGCAGCAGGAAGCCAACCGCGCCAGCGGCCAGTGCCAACACACCACCGACAACGAACGTGGCGTCCCAGCCGATGACGACGACCAGCCAGCCGACGACACCGCCGCCGAAAACGCCGCCCCACATCTTCCCGGAGTACACCAGCGAGTAGTTCGCCGACGAGTAGCGACTGCCGTAGTAGTCGCCAACCAGACTGGGAAACAGCGAGAACTGCGAGCTCCAGAAAAACACCGCGACGGCGACCGCGACGATGTAGCCGACGCCGCTGCCGAGACTCCCGAATGCGACAACTGCAAGCGTGCCAACCCCACACAGCACAAAGGAGACCGCCGTCAGCAGCTCGCGGTCGACCCGGTCCGAGAGTCCACCGACGATGAGCCGGCCAGCCGCCGAGCCAACCGGTAGCAGCGTCGCCGCGATCGTCGCTGTTGCTGCGGTGAGTTGGAGGTTCTCGGCGTACAGAATCGTCCGGGCGGTGATCATCAACCCGGCAGCACTGACGGCGAAGAACATGAAGTACATCACCCAGAACTGCCAGGTTCGGACCATCTCCCGCCAGGTGTAGTGTCGACGACCACCACTCCCATCAGCGATCGTTTCGGTTTCGGTCTCGGTGTTTTCAGTCGACGAGCCGTTCTCAACGGTCCAGTCGTGTGGTGGGTCTTTGAGCACGACAGTCCCGACGAAAATGCCCACACCGATCAGTAGTCCCATACTCCAGAGACCAGTCGTCAGCGCGTCACCGGCGATCATATACCGAATAAACGGGACGAACGCCGCGCTGCCGGCGGCGAACGCCATCGTTCCAATGCCGGTGGTCAGCCCGCGTTTGTCAGGGAACCATTTGACGGCGGTGTTGACCGCGACAGTATAAACCATCCCGACGCCGGCCGCGCCCAGCCCGTAGGCCAGATACACCTGCCAGAGTTCAGTTGCAAACGCCAGCCCGACATACCCCCCGCCGGCAAGGACGCCCGCGATCAGCGTAACGACGCTCGGGCCGTGTCGGTCGCGCCACCAGCCGGCCGGAAACTGGACGAGTGCCATGATGACCACGTAGGCCGTAAAGACGAAGCCAAGCGCCGAAAGCGAGGCATCGAGTTCGGCCGCCAGCGGGCCTTCGAGCGACGACCAGACGTACTGGTAGGGGCTCACTAATGCCATCATCACCGCGGCAGTAGCAATCTGCCACCACCGCGAGTAGCCCAGGATGTCGTTTGCTACCTCGTCGACGTTGTCCGGATACGCGCTACTCATCGCTCCGGAAAGCCAGCTTCTCAACTATTCTATGCATACAGTAATTGATTTTTTCGGTATCTCTTATATACATTCCGTTTCCCTCAGTAACCGAGTGCAGCTCCGTCGCCGCGCGGATCGGCTCCACCTTCGAGCGTGCCGTCGCCATGTATGCGAATCGCTGCTGCATGGCCCATTGTATCGTCGAAATCCCGCGCCATCGCCACCGGTTGGCCACGTCGCTGGAGTTCGGTGACCACGCCATCGGGAATACGGCCCTCAAGCGAGAGCGATCTCGACTCATCGCCCC
>LKML01000104.1 GCA_001563795.1 Haloferacaceae archaeon B1-Br10_E2g22
CCCATTTTGGCGTACCAGTCGTTGAGCATCCGTTGCATCTCTTCGGCGATATCGTCTGGGTCGGTCGGATAAAACACGTGATAATACCCACCCTGCTCGTAGTTGCGTTGTTGTTTCTGAATGAAGCCGCTTTTGAGTAGCCGCTGGATCGACCGATACGCAGTAGACCGCTCGCGGTCTACTCGAGTGGCAATCTCATCAACCGAAAGCGGGTCGTCCTGTTCGGAAAGAAGGCGAAATATCTCTTTGTCGAGCCCGTTCAAGCCGTGAATACACTCTAAGAGCCCTTCACACTGCATGTCTTGCGAAAGGTACTGACTCATCGAATCGACCATAATACACGCTGGTACTCGTTGTGGACTCAAAAGTGTTTGTACTAGTCCCACAATATTACTTAAAATAATAATTTGGAGAGAACTGCACGAAAAGCGACAATCCGGCCGGTCAACGGCTCGGGGCGCAGTTGTCTACAGCAACGGTGGAGTCTCGAGGACGTATGAAACAGCCGCTGTTTAATACCGCGTCCCCGACCGGTGGATAGTACCTGTCCAGCGCCGCGCGTGAGCAGTTCTAGGCCGATATGGAGCACAAAACCGAACAGCTCAAGGCGCAGAATCATTGCATAACGTACAGAGATATTTTCTGTCCTTACCCATAATATACGCAACAATAATATTGTGTGGTGCTCCCAAAATCGTTATTACCTCTGGCCGGACTACAAGAGAATAGACAACGCACATGAGTTCTACACACCCAGTCTGGACGGAGGCATCGGCCGCATGATCGAGTTTGCAGTTCTTCCAACAGCACTGCAGGCAGCACTCGTCGTCACATTGGTACTCATAGAGGCGATTGGCCTCTATGTCGGCTACGGGATGATCGAAGACCGAGTTGCACCACAAGTGTTCAAAGCAATAGCGAACACTGCATAATGGAACTTCTTGGATTGACCCCGGAGCTGTTGGTACTGTTCGTTAGCTTCGGATTCATGGTGGGCGTGTTCTTTGGATTTTTCGGTATGGGTGGGGCGTTTCTTGTCACCCCCGCGCTTTTGATCCTCGGCTATCCGGCTCCTGTCGCAATCGGCAGTTCAATGGCGTTCGTGTTTGGAACGGCCGTTATCGCAACGATGAAACACCATGATGTCGGCCAAGTCGACTACAAACTCGGTGCGCTGATGTTTGTCGGCATTATTGTCGGCATTGAGATCGGTAAAATGCTCGTGTTCGGCCTCGAGGCAATCGGCCGGGCCGAACTAGTCGTCGGTGTCGCATACATTCTACTGTTGGGCGCAATTGGACTTGTATTCGTACAAAAAGCACGAAAGCAAGACTCCGCCGACGGAGACAACGAAACACAGGACGACGATATACCCGAGATTGCGAAGAAGATCAAATCCTACAACATTCCACCAATGGTAAGACTAACTGACGGCTCAAAGGCCTCAATGTGGACGATCTCGGGCGTCGGCGGCGGCGTCGGCGTCGTCTCGGGTTTTCTCGGCGTCGGTGGCGGTTTTATCCGGATGCCCGCGATCTACTATCTCATCGGGGTTCCGCTAGCGGCTGCGGTCGGCACAAGCCTATTTGGGGCGCTAATGTCTGGCGCAGTTGGCGCATTCAGCTATGGGCTTTCCGGTGTGATTGATATTGGCGTCGTCACTGCACTGCTTGTCGGCAGCGCACTTGGCGCTCGGATCGGTTCGGCTTCAACAGCCTACGTCGACGAAGCTGATGTGACCATCTACTTCGGCATCATGCTGTTGATGGCAAGTACTGCGGTTGCGTTCGGCGAACTTGCCAACTGGCTCGAGATGCCGATTTTCGATACCGTGAGCTTCGTGTTGCTCATCGGTTCGTCGTTTTTCGTCACGGTCATCATTATCTACTACGGCGCAGTGTCGGTTCGTGAACAGGCGGCGTTGGCCGAGGAGACGCCACAGGCCGACGACTAACAGAGAGACCGATCCCACCACACTGAGCAACAGACGTCCAAACCGAGGCTCTCGAGGCGTAACCTCGAGGCAGTCTGTTAGGGCCAAAGAACGGAACCACGCCGAGTCGAAACGCGCTATGCCGACCGTTCGGGCGGTACAACCAGGACGTTCGCATTCGCATTCGTGACCACGTCTTCGGTAACGCTGCCAAGCAACAGCCGCCGGAGCCGACTGTGGCCACGGGATCCAAGCAGTGTCATTGTCGCCGAAGTGGACGTTTCGACCTCGAGAATCTCTTCGGCCGGATCACCCTGACGCAGTTCGATATCGGTCTCGATGTCCCACTGTGTGAGTTGGGCTTGCATCTCGGCGAGTTGGTCGTGTGGATCGTCCTCGCCTGCCGGTTCGGGGTCTTTCGGTGTCTGAACGTGAACGATCGTTGCCTCCTTTGTTGCGTGTCGGAGATACGAAAAGGACTCGAAGGCGCGGTCGGCGTTTTCCGAGAAGTCCGTCGCAAAGACCACTCGTCTAAAGAGGCGTTTCCGAACGAGTTTAGGATCTTCAACACCGCGTTCGACCCGATTGACTAAAAGTGGGGCAACCGTTGTCCGCGTGAGGTTTCTGGCCGTCGAGCCGATAATGCGGTTTTCGAGCGGACTCTTGCCACGTGAGCCGACGATGATGAGACCTGCACCAACGGCCCCCGCTACGCCGTTGATTCGTCGATGTGGTGTGCCCCTAACGACGTGAGCCTCGACAGCAAAGCCGGCAGCCTCGATGGTCTCGCTGTACCGTGCCAACGCGCGCTTTCGACGCGCTTCGAACTGCATTCCGGGCATCCCGGCGTGGACGTTCGAAGGGATGACCGTAACGAGATGAATCTCGTTGACGCCGATCTTCCCGAGACAACCCAAACAGGTCTCGGTCTCGATTGCCGCCTTGCTTGCTGCCGAGAGGTCAGTTGCGCATACCGCTTTCATGCACTCCGTACGAGCGGGGCGTATAATATTGTTTTGTCTAATCAATACCATACACGGCCAGAACTGATGCGATCCGTTCCAGTCTAACTTCGTGCAAGTAGACACGCCCATGTCAACATTGTCACGAACAGCCCAGCCACTCAGTATTGTATCATCTGTCCAAAGCCGTTATTACTCCTCGAGTACTACAGACAGGCGATGAGTTCCAAAGAGGACGCTGTCCCGACAGAACCGATGCAGTTGAGCGCCCCGACCGACTTGCAGGATGCAGTAGACCGCTACGATGTTGTCCTCGTTGATTTCTATGCGGACTGGTGTGGGCCCTGCCAGATGATGGAACCAACGATCAAATCGCTTGCCAACCAAACGGAAGCAGCAGTCATGAAAGTCGATGTCGACCGATTTCAGACGCTTGCCAGCCAGTACAGCGTCCAGGGGATTCCGACACTGCTTGTCTTTGCTGACGGCGAGCCCGTCGAGCGACTCGTCGGCGCACAGTCCGAACAGCAGCTCTCGAACGTTATCCAACAGTACACGCCATAGTCTCGTACAGCGAGCCGCGCGCGTACTAACGTAAGAAGAATTGTGGCATGAAGCGTACCAACACGTTCGTCGTGCGACCGCTCACCGACGATGAGCAGGTGCTATGCGACCTGTTGGACGCTTCCGCCGCTCTCTGGAATGAAATTAACTACGAGCGTCTCATGCGCTACTGAGCGGAGCAAAGCTCCGCGATGTCCGCAAATCTACGATTTGCTTGACAACGACGAAGACGGCTTCGACGGTGGCATATGGGACGCCGATACAGGGCGTCTCGAAGGCAAATACAAAGCCGTTCTCGGCGCGTCCACCGCTGGAGTCTCAGATTGTCTGAGACTCCCACGGACGAAACCCGGTCGTTCTCACGACGGGGAGGATGTTATATGCTAATCAGTGTTGGATGAAACAGGCGACAGCGGCGAACGCTGCTGGGAGAATGCGAACGGTACTGTTCAGTCGTCTCCGGGAACCGCAGATTCCGTGCGCGAAGACTGACTCCGCCAGACGCCTTGGATGTAGGCTCCGAGAAACATCCCCGCGAGTGCCCACAGAATCGTGACGTTGCCGACTCCGAGACTCGCATAGGCCGCACCGGGACAGATCCCAGAGAGGCCCCAGCCAACACCGAATATTGATCCACCGACGAGCACGTTCCGGTCAAATGATTTGAGTCGCCGGCCGTACGGCCGACCGGTCAACGGCGCACTCGAGCGAAGCTGTGGGACGACCCAGAAAGCGAGCCCAGCGATAATGGAGCCGCCGAACATGACAAACAGCAGTCCGAAGTCCTCGAAGGTCAAGAAATCGAGAACCACCTCCGGACGTGCCATATGGCTAAAGCCCAGTCCAAACCCGAAGACGAGTCCACCGATCAAAATGAGCGGCATGAAAAGCGGGTGTCTGCTCATGGCGTGATCCCCATGGCGGCGACGATGTTTGCAGTCACGATTGCAACAACGAGAAACGTCACAACCCCGATGAGTGAGGTTTTCGAGACCGACCCGACACCACAGATGCCGTGGCCCGAGGTACAGCCCTTTCCAATGCGGGTTCCGATGCCGACCAAAAGCCCACCAACGAACAGTCGCCACGGCTGGACATCGGTCAACCAGACGGTAAGTCCGCCGACCTCTCGAAGCTCGCCAGTGTCGCCTGTCGCATACAGACCGCTCGAGACGAGTCCTGACTGAAAGGTCAACGCATAGATGGCCGCTCCGCCGACGATCCCGAGGGTGAAAACAATCCGCCAATCACGGGACGGTCGGTACTGTTCGAACCGCTGTTGTGCGGAGACGTACGACAGCGTTGATTCGAGAAACGTACTCGCACCAGCGGTAATCGCGGTGCCGAGATAGATGATCACGGTCCCGAGGCCGACAAGAATCCCACCGACAGCGTATCTGGAGATCCCGTTCGGAAACAGCGTCTCGAGTGTTCCCGCGCCGAGGAGTTCGGCAATCATCGGTACTGCTCCTTAGTCACTTGTGAGTGCATCCTGGCTGGCGGCACAGTTGTTCGGACCGAGTTCGAGAGTGAACGCTTCGTCGTCGTCGATTTCTTTTTGTCCGAGGTTGGTCTCGATGATGTCGATGTAGTTGGCCGGACGCGGCGGCATATCTGCCAACACGGTTTCGATGAAGTCGGCTTCATCCATCGACAGAGCGTCCATGCGCTCGAGGAGTTCGCCCAGCGACGCGGTGTAGGTGCCGTCTGCGGCTGGGTCGGCTGCATCGCTGAAGTGTGCGCCACCGATCAGTGTTTCCTCGGGGAGTTCCAGTACCTTTGTCTGGAGCGATTCGTAGAGCAAAGCGGCGGCCTCGGGGGCACCCTCGTCGCCCTCCTCGAGATCTGGGCGCGCAACGCTTTCGATAAAGAGGCCGTCGCCCGTCGCGAGCAGCGAGTCATCAACGAGATACGAGGTCATCCCGGTGGTGTGACCGGGTGTAAACACCGTCTCGATGGTGAGCTCGCCGACCGCAAAGCGGTCGCCGTCGTTCGTCAGTGTCATCGCCTCAGCATAGGTGACACCGCGGTCGACGGCAGCCTCGGGGATGACAGCCTCAACGCCCGCCTCGGCGAGTTCACGGAGGCCGCTGATGTGGTCGGCATGGATGTGCGTATCGAAAGCGTAGGTGAGTTCGACACCCAGTTGCTCGGCGTCGGCAAGATAGCGGTCGCTGAAGGCTCGAAGCGGATCAATAATCGCAGCCTCACCGCCGTCGTAGACCATATAGCCCAGACAGCCTGAGGAGGGCCGTTGGTACTGTAGAAGCGTCCCCGCTCCCGCGTAGTCGGTGACTTCGTGGGCTTCGTAGATCGATGCCCACCCGTTCATCCCGTCTTCGAGATGATCGACACTGTAGCCGCGGTCAGCGAGTGCGCCAGCGACGTACTCACTTGCACCGCCTTTGGCACAGAGAACAGTGAGGTGTTCGTCGTCAGGAATGGCTGCAAGCACGCTGTCGTCAATTTCCTCATCGAGGAACTCGAAGTACGGGACGTTAACGACCTCGACGTTCGAACCACTGATACGCCACTCTTCGTAGTCGTTGGCCATACGGGCATCGAGCAGGTACACACTGTCGCCGCGGTCGATCCGGTCTTTGAGTGCCTCCGGTTCGATCGATTCGACGTCTGAGTCCGGTGTTGGGAAATCCATCGCTTCGAGATCCATATTCATCTACTCATAGTGGACAATCCGACTTAAGGGTTTGCATAGTAGTGCATATAGTATACAATATAGACCCGATTTAATCTGCTATCTACTTGACCCGGAATTACAGGACATTTCCCACGAGTGCTGATATTGTCGAATTGAGCGGCTGTATCTGAGTGAAACTCCACTAACCGATACACTTATGTCTCGAGATACAGTATTGTGGATCAACTCCAACACAGAGGAGAGTACTAATGAGTATGGATGTAACTGAGACGGTTGATGTGAAAGGACAGAACTGCCCGATGCCGGTCATCAAAACGAAAGGTGCCTTCGAGGCGCTGGCTGCCGGCGAGACTCTCGAGGTCGTCGCAACTGATTCGGGCAGCGTGAGCGATATCGCCGGCTGGGCTGATTCGACTGACGGTGCCGAGTTGCTCGAACAACAGGAAACAACAGACAACGGCGAAGACGTCTACAAACACTACGTCAAAAAGACGGTCTGACGATGAGCACCGAGACACCAGCCGGCTCCGAGACAGCGCTTTCTGCAGAACAGACAGCAGAGCTTCTGGATCGTATCGAAGCCCTTGAATCCGAGGTTGCCGACCTCCAGGCCGACGCCGGTGATGACTCGAACAAGATGGTCATTATCGCCACGAAAGGGACACTCGATATGGCGTATCCGCCACTTATCCTCGCCAGTACGGCCGCCGCCTTCGGCTATGAGGTCACTGTCTTCCATACGTTCTGGGGCCTCGAGATCCTCCACGAACGGAACTCCAAGAATCTCAAGCTGAGTTCGGTCGGAAACCCGAACATGCCGATTCCGAACGTACTCGCTGCACTCCCTGGCATGGATCAAATGACAACGCGGATGATGCGCGGGAAAATCGCAGACAACAACGTGGCATCCATCCAAGAACTCATCGAAGTTTCGCTCGAAAGCGGCGTCGATCTGCAGGCCTGTCAGATGACAATCGACCTGCTGGGATATGACGAGACAGACTTCTACGACGGCGTGACTACTGGTGTTGGAGCCGCCTCGGCGTTCCAAGAGATGCAACAAGCAGATATCCAGTTGCTTATCTGAGCAGTCAGCTCCGACCGACCGCAGTAAACCGCTGTGTGTTTCGGTTGCTCGCCGGTGTCGAGAGTCCAGTATATATTTATCAGGCAACTGCATTTGCTGTAGGTATGCCTGTTTGTCCGGAATGTTCTGTGAACGAACCAGCGGTCGATAAATGGTTACAGTCTGCCGAAGATGCAACCCTCGAGGTGGGTTCGGTACTCGTCGTCTGTCCAGCGTGCGATGTCGTACTTGGCGGCGGCCGGTACGTTGCGAACTGACCGTCCCGAAGACGACTCAGTTGATACGCCGGTGTGATCTGATGTCTCGAAGAGCCCAGCGTCTACGTTGACACTCTCGAGTTCACCAGCGAATCGAGGAGAGTTCTACAGGATACAGACAGCGACTCACGAGACAGGCAGCGACGAACTGTACGATTGTTTCGGCTCTGATAAAACATCCGACAGAAAACTGAATATCTATCCGAATATAACGAATAACAAAACAATTAA
>LKML01000105.1 GCA_001563795.1 Haloferacaceae archaeon B1-Br10_E2g22
CTACATCAACGACGCCTACTCGGCGGCCCACCGAAAACACGCCTCGCTCGTGGGCTTTCCGCTTGTGCTGTCAGCGTTCGCAGGCCGTGTGATGCAATCGGAGTACGAGGCAAACACCGCCATCGCTACCAAGGAGTTCGACGGTCAAGTGACGATGGTCATCGGCGGCACGAAAGCCACCGACGTCATCGGCGTGATGAACGCCATCGGCGACAAAATCGACACCTACTGTATGGGTGGTATCGCGGGTCAACTGTTCCAACGCGCGGCCGGCCACGATGTCGGCTACGACCGCCACGAGGGCCTTGATCTCTATGATTCACAGTGGGAGAAAAACAAGGAGGTCATCCACGAACTGCTCGAAGAACGCGGCGACCAGATCATACTTGCCGAAGGACTGGCCTACGAGGACGACAATGGCGAGCGCGCCGAACACACCAACGAGGAACTTGATGCCGGTGAGTACGACTACATGGACATCTCCGAGGACACCGTCGAAAAGTACGATCCGGTGATCCGCGATTCAGATGCCGTCTTCATGAAAGGCGCACTCGGCGTCTTCGAAGACGAGAAGTTCTCAGCCGGGACGGTTGGCGCAGTCAAAGCCATCGCCGAGACTGACTGTTTCTCGGTTGTCGGCGGCGGCGACACCTCCCGATCGATCGAGATGTACGGGCTAAGCGAGGACGACTTCGATCACGTCTCGATTGCCGGCGGCGCGTACATTCGCGCGCTCACCGGCGACGATCTGCCGGGCGTTGAGTTGCTGATCGAAGCCGCAGAGTAGTCGAGCGCCCACCACACACCCACTTTCTTAGTCGCTGAGGCCGACTGTTATGATATGAAACTCGGAATCGTTGCCGACACACATGACAATCTCCCATACGTTGAGCGTGCAGTCGAACTGTTCGAACGCGAATCCGTCGAGCGCGTCGTCCACTGCGGCGATATCGTCGCGCCGTTTTCAGCCACCCCCTTCGATAGCGATGCCTTCGAGTTTTATGCCGTCCGAGGGAATAACGACGGCGAATGGGCACTTGCCAACGTCATCGAGGAGTTCGGAACGTATCTCGGCGAGTGCGGCCGCTTTTCGGTCGACGACACCTCGATTGCGGTGTATCACGGTACCAACAAACTCCTCCGGGAGGCACTGACAAAAAGCGGTGAGTACGATTACGTCTTCCACGGCCACACTCACTGCCGTCTCATCGAAGATCATGGTGAAACAATCGTGGTCAACCCTGGTGGACTCCCGATTGCGGGTGCCGACGACAGCTTTTCGGTGGCCGTTGTTGATATCAGTCGCTCGAGTCGCGAGGCAGTCACCCACCACGAATTGGGCTGAGAATCCTCAGTGTACCCAGCACAGACCAACGCGTTCTCAAACGGTCTGTGAGTGACTCGAGGCGACTAGTGGAAACAGAAACCGACAGTAAGCATTAGGCCCCACCGCAGACAACAGACAGTATGACTGATACCACAGCCAGCGACCTGCGGGCGGCCGCTGAGACGGCACTCACCCAGTGTGTGGATCTCACAGCTGATGAGACCTGTCTGATTGTTACTGACGACAACCGCGAGGCGATTGGCGAAATGCTGTATACGGTCGCCAGCGAGATCACCGAGGAGCCTGTGATCGTTCGGTATCCACCGGGCGACCAGCACGGTGCCGAACCGCCCGCCCCCGTTGCGGCCGCACTGATGGAGGCTGATGTGTTTTTGGCACCTACAACCAAGTCCATCAGCCACACCCGTGCTCGAGGCGACGCCTGCAAAGCAGGAGCCCGCGGCTCGACGCTGCCTGGGATCACCGAATCGGTCTTCGTGACGGGCTTGGATGCTGACTACGAGGCGATTGCTGCACACTCCAAACGTATGCACGAACAGGTTCAGGAGGCCGACGAAATTCGGGTTACTTCTCCGCAGGGAACCGATATCACCTTTGAGCTTGGTGGTCGAGAGTGGTTGTTGGATACCGGCATCGTCCACGAACCAGGTGCGTTTTCGAACCTGCCGGCCGGCGAGATTTTCATCAGCCCCAAAAGCGCAACTGGAACGTACGTTGTTGATGGGACGATGCGACCGCACGGACTGCTCGAGGCCGACCAGCAACTCACCTTTGAGGTCGAAGACGGGCTTGTGACTCACATCTCGGATGACGAAATCCGCAGTCAGATCGAGACCGCCGCCGAGGAGGCTGGTGATGCGGCCTACAACCTAGCGGAGTTAGGAATCGGAACCAACGTCGGCGTCGAACAGTTGGTTGGCTCCGTACTGCTCGATGAAAAAGCCGCCGGCACCGTCCACATTGCGATTGGCGACAACGCCTCGATTGGCGGTACCGTCGACGCGCCGTTGCATCTGGATGGCATACTACGAGAGCCGACCGTCTTTGCAGATGGTGATGCACTCGAACTCCCGGAGTAAGCCTCAGAGGACGATCAACTACGGGAGTCGCACGCACACCGCCTCGACAAGCACGAGTTTTTAGTCCCAGCACGGCAACAGCAGCTATGAGCGATACAGACGCCGGCGACAGAGTGGCAGTGGTCTGCCCTTCGTGTTCGCCACGCGAGGAAACGATTCATGAGGTGCTCAAGCCGGGCGGCGACGTGACCGTTCGGTGCGGCGAGTGTGGGCATGTTCACAAAACACAGCTCGAATCTGTCCCGAGTGTTGATAAGAAAGTCATCGTCTCTCAGGACGGCGAATCATTTAGTACACACCTGGCTGCCGACCCAGACGAAACAGTCGAACACGGCGATGAGTTCATTGTTGATACCCCTGAGGCTATTCTCCAGGTGCGAGTGACTGGAATTGAACTCCTCGAGGCCGACAAGCGAGTCGAGGCCGCGGTGATCGAAGATGTCGAAGCCGTCTGGACGCGTGCAGTTGATAACGTCGGCGTGAACGTCACACTTCACCCCAAGGACGGCTCGCAGGACGACACCCGAAGCCTGAAACTCAACGTTCCCGGCGACTACGAATTTACGGTCGGCGAGACCGAGACCTTCGGCGACGACGAGTTTACGATCACGGGGATTTTCGTTCGGAACGACGCTGAGGGTTATCGGTTCGACAAGTTCGACGAGCGCGGGGATATGGTGTACGCCAAAGACAGCAAGCGGATCTACGGCACCGACGAGACGACCAGCGCGTGGTCAGCGTGGTGAGCCGAGCGCACAGTTAAAGACCGTCGATGCCGGAGCATTCCTAATGGATCGACAAACGCTGCGGGCGGATATGGTCGAGGGCTTGGAGTACAGCCTCGAGCAACCGCTCAGTGGCTCGATTGTGGCTGCCCTCCAGACGGTGCCACACCACGAGTTTACAGACCCAACTGCCGACAGCGATGGTGGCTCACAGACGTTACAGCCGTCGTTGGTAGCTCGGCTCCTGCTCGCGTTGGACGCCGACTGCGGCCATGAGACGCTGATTGTTGGGGCCGGTGTTGGCTACACCGCCGCCGCGCTCGCCGAAATCGTCGGCGGGCGGCACGTCCATGCACTCGATATTGATACACAGTTGGTCAGGGCGGCACGGCAGAATCTCAGCAAGACGGGATACGACGAGGTCTTGGTAGACCGCCGGGATGGCGCGAGAGGGTATCCCGAATACGCTCCGTTCGACCGCATTCTGGTCGAGAGTTCGGTACTCGAACCGCCACGAGCACTCATCAAGCAGTTGGCACCCGACGGACGGCTCGTGGCTCCGTGTGGGACGACAACCCAAACGCTCAGGGCCTTCGAGAAGAACTCAACTGGAGGACTCGAGCAGAAAGACGACTTCGGGGCCGTACAGTTCCGACCAATGTTAGTCGACGGCGAACAAGCGAGCAGTCCGGTTAGAAACCGAACTAAACGTGAAGAAAAAGAGTTCAACGAACACGGGTATTTTGCGCCCGCAGGCTGGGAGTATGAGTGGCTCGATTGGGACGAGCGGCTGTAAGCGATAGACTCACGAGTCCGGCGTTCGAACGGGCAGGTGTGGCCGAATCTGCACCCAACGAGGTCGAAACAGAAGGCGATGAGCCGCCTGAAATCGACCTCACGGAGTTAACGCTTAAAGAGCGTATCGCCCTCGCAACCGTCCAGCGACCAGCGATGGGCTTTCTGCTCGTGGTGCTGTCGCTGTTTGCCTTTACGTTCCTGATCGCACTCGCCATGCTCGATCCCGTCATCGGTGGACTGTTCATTCTCGGGATGCTGGCGTTTCTTGCTATCGGGACTGTGGTGTTTCTCGGGCTGCGTCGAGTAAATATGGCCTGAAGCCAGCGAGGCCGAACGATAACAGCCGATTGCTGTGGCTGTCACTCTCGGAGCGAAATCTGTCTCACCGACCGGTTCGGTTCGCAGCATTCGCTCGACGCTTCAGATCTCTGTTGGGGTAATTGCGGTTCTGGGTGTCGCTGTGCACACGTTCGGCCCATGGTTAGGTTGTTCGCGTGCCACAGGGCTACACGTCACGCTCGTGGTGCTCGGCGTGTTGTTCGTCGTAAAAAGCGCCCGGAGCGGGATTTGAACCCGCGTCACGACCGTGACAGGGTCGTATGATAGGCCACTACACCATCCGGGCTTTCGCATCTGATCATCGTACGGGTAGACGTTTAAGACTTTTCAGTCGCTCTTGGCCTCGTGGTGCGATACCGTAGCACTGCTCGAGTTCGTCTTTCCTTCTGAGATTCTGCCGAAATCACCGCCAAACCCGAGTTAATTGAGCGGTGGCCCGTGGTTCGAGGCCAACAACCTATATCGAACGGACAGAACGGAAGGGACAGGCCGATGTATCTCGGCTCAAAATCCACAGTATGCAAGCGACTATCCGCTGGCCGCCCTCGAGGGTTCGGATGGTGACCAACCATGCGTGAGGCCCACCCCATCGAACAGGCCGTCGGCATCGAGTACTACATCAGCGATAGTGAGGGAATCGGCGGGCGACTCCGGGCCGAACCTGCGGACTTCCAGGTCGAGGAACTCGAGAACTTCGAGCCAGAACCGATTTCGGCAGCGCCAGGAGCCTACCCCGAAGTCCTTTTGCGAGCCAGGCTTCGGGGGTGGGATACCAACGATTTTGCCGCTCACATCTCCGACGGCCTCGGAATCAGCCGTGAGCGCGTCTCGTGGGCCGGCACCAAGGACAAACACGCGGTGACGACACAGCTGTTTTCGGTTCGTGAGGCCGACCCCGCAGCAATCGAGTCGCTGGCAATCGACGGTGCGGATCTCGAGGTCTTGGGTCGTACCGGACGGTCGATCTCGTTCGGTGATCTGCACGGCAACCGATTTGTCATTCGCGTTCGTGAAGCCGGTGACGAAGCCGCCAGCCGAACCAAAGCGACGACTGCTGCACTGCAGGCGTTCGTCGAGGGTACCGACCAGACTGTTGGCGTCCCCAACTGGTTCGGCCAACAGCGCTTCGGGAGCCAGCGGCCCGTTACTCACGAGGTCGGCCTGAACATTGTCCGCGGCGAGTGGCGCGAGGCCGTCCTCTCGTATGTCGCCAACCCGTTTGAGACAGAACGCGACCAGACCCAGACTGCCCGCCAGTTCGTTGCTGAGGAGGCTGCTACCACCGATCCCGACTGGCAGGCTTGCTTGAATCGCATGCCGGGATATCTCGGCTTTGAGCGATCTATGCTGCACCGGCTGCTCGAGGATGGAGCCGACACTGCCGAGGACTTTCGGCACGCCCTCGAGGCCGTCCCCTGGAACCTCCAGCGGCTGTTTGTCAATGCAGCCCAGTCGTACATTTTCAACCGAATCCTCTCGGAACGACTTCGTCGCGGGCTTCCGTTTGATCGGCCACTCGAGGGTGATGTCTGTTGTTTTGCCGACCGTGAGGCTCCTGATGGGCTGTATGCGCCCGACACCGACCGTCTCCAGGGAGTCACAGGCAAACGCCTGAGCGTGATGAAACGACACTGCTCGCGTGGCCGAGCGTTTGTCACCGCACCGCTGGTGGGCACCGAAACGGAGTTGGCCGACGGCGAACCCGGCGAAATCGAACACGAGATTCTCGAAGAACTAACCTTAGCGCCGTCGGATTTCGATCTGCCAGGTTCGTTCGAATCGAGTGGGACTCGGCGTGCGATTTTGGTTCGAACTGATCTGGCTGTCGAGACCGATACACTCCAGTTTGGGTTTAGCCTACCCAGCGGTTCGTATGCGACTGCACTCCTGAGAGAGTATCTGAAACAGGGGCCGTTGAATCTCTGAGCAACCGAACAACGACGTTTTAGGCGCGGCGTCGAATTGAAAGCTATGCGCTGCGGGCAGTGTCACAGCGATCTCGACAGACCAGGTGACTACTGTCTGGTCTGTCATACTGCCACCTGCGACGGCGTCGTCGTCGACTTCGAGCGGGATGCGGCCACACTCACCATGCTCGACGGCGAGACCGTCCTCGGAGAGACGACGATCACGACTGTCCCGGAGGTCGACGACGATACCGACGACCGGGCGACTGTCGTCGAACTCCGAAACTTCGCGGGCCGCGTGGCCGACGAAATCCAGCGGAAACGCCCCGAAACCGTCTTTGCGGCGGGCGAGCGTGAACCGCTCCGGGAGGCACGCCGCCAACTCCACTACGAGTTTTATCGCGTCCCCGACGATGACCCGGTTCAGGCGGTGATCGACCGCCGCGGCAACCGTGCGCTGGAGGTCGTCGACATCCCACCGCGCGAGAAGATCGGCGGTAGTCACTCGACGATCATCGGTGACCGCCGCGGCCGGAAAGCCATCAGCGTCGTCGCGGATCACCCCCACATCAAAAAGATCATCCCAGGGCCGATCGATGCCGGCGGCATTGGTTCCCAGCAGGGCCTGCGGGCGAAAATTACGCGCGCCGATACGAACGGCAACGTTCGGATGTTGCTTCGGGACGGCTCGAGCGTTCAGGAAAACCGACTGGTGACGACCGCGATGGATCTCGAAACCGGCGAGCGCGTGCGCGCAGATCTCAATAATGCGCTGGCCGAAGCTGAGTTACAGTAGCCACTGTCAGGAGTTGTTAGCCCACAACCCAGAGAATCACCGCACAGAGCGGAATCGCAGCCAGTTTGGCCACGCCCGCATACACCCGTTGGGTGATCAGCTCCTCGTGTGCGTCGTCGACGGTTTTGTCTTCAATTGTGGCACCGTGCTCCGAGAGCGTCTCGCTGAACAACGCTACCTGCTCGTCAGGTACTGGAAGCACTCGCGGTCGACCACGCCGTTTATGTTGATAGCCCAACCGAGCGAGGTACTGTCCATCGAATCGAACCAACTCAACCGTCTCTATCTGCTCAAGGTCGGCCTCGTTTTTATGCGACGAGAAGATGTACTGGCCAGGAAACAGCTGCTTGTCGGATTTATGCCAGTTCACGCCGACCACGCCAGCGTTCGGGTCGATTCCAACGGTAATGTTTGCGAACGTTCTGGCACTCGAAAGATCGTTCGAAATACCAAACAACAGCACAGCGCCGAACAGCAGGAACACGAACGGGCTGCCCTGTAGCCCACCCAGAAGCGAAAACGCGACGAGTATTCCGAGAAAATATACACCATCTGTTCGCGGTTCACACGCAAACGCGTAGCTGAGTCGTCGACGCCGGTGTTTTGATCCCGGATACTGGCAGTTCCAGAGTACCCGCCCGTCGGTTTCCTGGACGGTACAGCCCAATCCGGATGGCACAACGGAGAGTTCC
>LKML01000106.1 GCA_001563795.1 Haloferacaceae archaeon B1-Br10_E2g22
GACCAAGGCCACGACCCAAGCGTCATCGGCCTGAAACTGCGCGACGAAGGCGTCAAAGGCACGCCGATTCCGAACGTCAAACTCGCGACTGGCAAGAAGGTCACCGAAATCCTCGAGGACAACGACGTTGCCCCCGAGATCCCAGAAGACCTACAGAAGCTCATGGAGCGCGCCGTCGGGCTCCGCGAGCACGTCGATAAAAACGGCCAGGACTACCAAAACAAACGCGCACTCCAGAACACCGAATCAAAGATTCGCCGCCTCGTGAACTACTACCGCGGCGACAAACTCGACGAAGAGTTCAAATACAGCTACACGGCTGCCAAAGAACTTCTCGAGTAATTCCTGTATCCACCCGATGTCGGAGACACACACCCAGCCCGCAGATCCAGACGCCGCCGCGAGCCTCGCAGCCAAGATAGCAAGCGCGCCGTTCGTCCGGCTCTATGCGCATGCCGACGGTGATTCGCTCGCCGCCGCCGGGCTGATTGCACTCGCGCTCAACGAACGGGCCGACCCATTTCAGGTACATGTTTCGGGCGATCCTGACGGCGATAGTGCCAATGGCACCCCGGACGACGACAGCCTCACACTGGCAGTCACAACAGGCCAGCGAACGGCCGCCGACTGTGGGTTGCCACCGGCTTCCGACAGTCGCCCGGCCAGTGTCGTGGCGGCTGCGGTCAGCCGCGAACTCGGCGTCGATCCCGACCCACTGCTCGGGCTTGCGGGTGTGATCGCCAGTGGCTCACTGCCTGGTACCGACGGCAGCGGCGCGCTCCTCGAGACGGCCGAACAGGCTGGCCTCGTTGAGCGGCGGGCCGGTATAGCTGTGCCAACTGCCGACATCGCCGATGGACTCGCCCACTCGACGCTCGTCGATGCACCGTTTTCCGGCGATCTCGAGGCTGCCCAGACGGTCTTAGACGACCTCGGGCTGCCAGACGAGACACTCGAGTTCGACGAAGACGCCCGAACTCGAGTAGCCTCGGCACTTGCGGTTGCAGTGACGACCGCCGAGACGGCCACACCGGCTGCCGCAGACCACATCGAGACTGCCCTACGTCCGTATGCGACCCCAAGCGGGCCGTTCGAGACGCTTGGTGGCTACGCCGACGTGCTGTCAGTACTCGCCCGCGAGCAGCCGGGAGTTGCAGTCAGTCTCGCACTCGGGGCGACTCTCAGCGATGCTGCCCTTGCGACCTGGCGCGAGCATGCGACGGCCGCACACAGGGCGCTCTCGAGGGCCCAAACAGGTCGGTATGAGGGTGTGGTCGTCATCCGCGTCGAAACAGACCGACCGGCAGTGCTGTCGACGGTCGCTCGAGTTGCCGAACAGTTTCGTTCGCCTGAGGCAGTTGTACTCGTCGTGACTGACTCGCCCATCGAAGGCCAGCGACACGCGGCGCTCGCCGCAGGCGAGCCGGCAGGCCTCGAGACAGTTGCAGCGACGGTCGCAACCGAGTTCAGTGGTCGCGCAGGTGGCACGCCCACTGCTGGAACCATCCAGGTCGACGGCGACGTCTCGAACAGCGAACTCATCGCCGCTGTCAGGGAGGCACTCGGATGACCGAACGCCCACGAACGGCGAGCCTTCGGACAGACCACCGCACGCCAACCCGCGCGGAGTGGGTTGCCAACGCGGTGCGACCGGACAACACTGCTTCGATGTCGACGGCAGCCAAAAAATCGGCCGTCGAGACACGGATCGAACGCGAGACAACGGGTGGAGTACAGACGACAATCGACGATTACATCGTCAATCTCGGCGTCGCCACAGCTGTTATCGAGGCTGTCGGGGACAACACCAGTCGTACCGTATCCGAACAACCAACAGACAACACAGACCATGAGTGAACGATCAGTATCCAAACAGAAGCAGGGCAAACGATGGTACACCATCTTCGCCCCAGAACAGTTCGACCGCGCCGAGCTCGGCGAGACGATTGCCGAGGAACCCGACCAAGTAATCGGCCGGACAGTCGAAACAACGCTCGGTGACATCAACAACGACGCCGGCGCAAACAACACCAAACTCACCTTTAAGATCACGGACGTGGGCTCGGATTCGGCCTACACCGAGTTCATTAAACACGAACTCGCCCGCGATTATCTCCGGAGTCTGGTTCGCCGCGGTGCCTCCAAGGCCGCCGCAACGATTACGGTCGTCACAACTGACGACTACCGCGTGAAAATCCAGCCTGTCGCCTTTACAACCAAAAAGGCCGACAACAGCCAGGAACACGCAATTCGCCGTGTCATGATCGATTTGGTCAACGAGGCCGCCAAAGAACGAACCTTCGAAGAGCTGGGCGACAGCGTCATCGAAGGCCGCTTGTCTTCGGCCATCTACGGAGAGGCCAAAACGATCTACCCGCTGCGACGCGTCGAAATCCAGAAGTTCGAACTCGAGGCACGACCGGAAGAGTTGGCTGAAGAAGAAGCCACCGCGGTCGATGTCGACGAAGACGACGTCGCTGATGAAGTAGCCGACGACTAACCGATCCGAACAGTTTTTATTTTATTTTATTTCGAGTCCTATCCGACAGCGCCGCGAGCTATCAGTCACATCAACGCCTCGTAAATTAGTCTTCTTCGACAACGACCGTTCCGGCCATGCCGGCTTTGACGTGGGGAATACAGACGTATGGATACGTCCCCGGAACCTCGAAGGTGTGACTGTAAGTTTCGTCGGTGTCGATCTGGCCGCCAAAATCATCGTGCCAGGCGTCGTCGGCTTCCTCGTAGGAATCATACCCACCGCTGGCGAAAAACTCCGCGCCCTCTGGAAGTGAATCTTGACTGGTGGCCGTGACCGTGTGTCGCCTGCTCGAGGTATTTTCCCAGACAACGGTCTCACCAACGGCAATAGTGACTGTCTCAGGAACGTAATCCGTCGCGGTCATTCCGACGACTTCGCGATCCGAACCGGCGTCTAGACAGCCGGCGAACCCGACGACTGTTGCGGTGCCCAGTGCAGCAAGCATTCGCCGACGAGAACGAGACTCCTGCATATCTAACAGTAGGGCCAGATGGCATATAGACGTGCGGTTTTACTCGCCGCTCTGCTGGGTTCTGGTGTGTCGAGCGGCGTCGACCAGCGAATATAAAAGTCTAAACCGCCCCTCTCAGACCGAAAGATATGAAACCACGGTTTGTCGGCTGTTTGGGCCTCGCCGATGCCGTGACTGTCACGAATGCCGCTCTTGGCTTTCTGGCTACTGCAGTTGCGTTCATCAACATTGAGTTGGCCGCCCGACTCATCCTGCTCGGGGCGATTGCTGACGGGCTGGATGGCATCGTCGCACGCTATCGAGGCGGAACACCGGTCGGTCAGTATCTCGATTCGCTTGCGGATGTGGCATCGTTTGGCATCGCACCTGCGGTGCTCGTCGTTGCGGTCGTTATCGAGACGTGGCTACCTGCTGGCACACCCACTGCAGCGATAGGCAATCCACTCGTTGTAGCCGGCTTTCTGGTACCTGCAGTGTTCGTCGCCATGGCAGTCACCCGACTTGGGATGTACACCGCCTACGACACCGGCACCGGCGAGACTGAAGGTGTCCAGACGACGCTGGCCGCAACAATCGTGGCCGCCGCAGTGTTGGCCGGCTACACCGAGCCGTGGCTGTTGGTCACACTGAGTGGCCTGTTGGCACTGTTGATGGTCTCGACGATTACGTATCCGGATCTACACGCCCAGGATGCGATGGTGATGGCTGTCGTACAGGGGTTGGCGATCGTACTGTCGGGCTACTATGGGCGTGTGTTCGCCTTCGCGCTGTTGTTTTTGGCACTCGCGTATCTCACACTCGCCCCACGCTTTTACTGGCGGGACGGCCTCGACAGCGACCGACTTCGGTTTCTGTTCGGTGGGTCGTAACTACATTCCCATATCGGCAGCCTGTTCGGGAACCGGCAACGCATTTGGATCGACACCCAGCAGCTCGGCGGCGTGATCTAATGCCATATCGAAGCCGTAGTAGCGCTCGCGTTCGCCCCGCTCATCCCGAACTGCGACCATCGCATAACCATCAATGTTCTGTGCGATACTGGCCTCTCGACCAGCGTATCTGAACGAGAGCCGACGCTCGCCGTCGGTTTCGGAGTACTGTGCGTCGATCTCAGCCGACTCAGCGTCTGAATCACTGCCGTGTTCTCCCATATCGGTGAAAAGAGCGCCACCTAATCGAAGCTGTCGGTCTGGTATGTATGGGCGAAAATGCGGTCGATGAGAACCTATCTTGGTATAGTCATATGAAGCTCTGAAACAAATACCAGATCAGCCAATCCGGCGAGACTGCTGAATCCGACTGACGAACAGCAGTACGTCTGTCTGGTGCTTACTGCTGGCTATCAGAGCGACTCGAGGAATCGAGTATCACTACCGCTCGAGCGGACGAAATACGATATGAATAGTGGACGAACCGAGGGAGCCGAGGGTTCCGAACACAGGGAATCCCGGTTGCCTCCTCCACCCCGCGATCCAACGAGCGACGGGTGTCCAGCGATGGGCTGCTCGCTTCCGCGCCTGACCCACTGTCGCCGGTAAGCCGGTGTGGGACACCCCTGCGGGTGAGCACACCGATCCACTGTCCCCGGTGGACGAGGTTTCGACGTTGGCGTCCGAGGCCGGTGTCGGTCTTCCCGACAGCCTCGGCGTTCGGTCCCCGCTAAAGACTATCTCACGGGCGAGGGGCAGGGCCTACCTGCCCGACCTAGTCCATCTGGGAGTACTCCGGTCAAACTTAAGGGCCTTTCGTCTCCGCACGCCGCAAGAATCAGTAGACAGCAGCCGCATACAACCCCGATGCGGCGGCGACAAGGCCACTGAGTCCAACAGTTGTCCACGAGTGGTATGCGATCCACGGATGGGCAACAACAAACCGCTCTGTGAGCGAAGGATCAAGGCTCAGAGCCCACAGCCCGGAGAGGACAAAAATTGTCGGGCCGACCACAAGCATGATTCCGGCGACAAGCGAGGCGTCGGCCCGTCCCCGGACGCTCGAGAGGAAGATGACGACGCCAAGAATCGCAAGAAAGACCACACCAGTCAGTCCGAGAGGGCCTGCAGCATAGTAGCTCGCAACGAACTGGCTCTGTTCGTCGATAATCGCAAACGGAGCCGACGCTACACCGGCCAACAGCAGACAGCCAACAGCCCCCAAATACGGGGCCAGCCGATCGTAGTCCATACAATCCGTTTTCTCGTGACAGCATTAAATCGCCCGAGATGTATTCGGCACGAGCAACTGGTATCACACCGAAGGGAAATCGGTAAGCGGCTGGCCGTTGGCAATCGGTGTATGGAACGTGTTGCAATCGTTGGGGCGTCGATGACGCAGTTCGGCCAACGCGAGGCCTGGATTCGTGAGCTACTGGCTGAAGCCGGCCAGGCCTGTCTGGACGATGCTGGCGTCGATGGCTCGGCAGTTGATCACCTGTATGTATCGAATATGGCAAGCGGCGAGTTCGAAGGCCAAACCGGCATCCCGAATGCTGTCGCACATGATCTGAACGCACTGCCGGCCTACACCGCCCGCATTGATCAGACCAGTTCCTCGGGCGGCGCAGGGGTGTATGCCGCCTGGCAGTCAGTCGCTTCCGGTGCCAGCGACCTGACACTGCTGATTGGGGGCGAAAAGATGACTCACCGCTCGACGGCCGAAGCAACTGACGTTATCGCCTCGCTGACTCATCCTGCAGAGTATAAACACGGACTGACGTTGCCGTCGTTTGCGGGACTCACTGCCCGGCGGTATCTCCACGTCCACGATGCCCCACGTGAGAGCCTCGCCAAAGTGGCTGTGAAAAACCACAAAAACGGCCTCGACAACCCACACGCACAGTTCCAAAAGGAAGTCGACCTCGAGACAGTGATGGATTCACCCATTATTGCCGATCCACTGCGGCTGTATGATTTCTGTCCGATCACCGATGGCTCAGCCGCACTCATGTTCTGTCCGGAGTCGCTGGCCAAACAGTACACCGACGACTATGTCACGATTGCTGGAATTGGTGGGGCGACCGACACCCACGTCGTTCACGAACGAATGGATCCAACGACGATGGCAGGCGTCGTCGAATCCAGCGAGATCGCCTACGAGATGGCTAGTCTCGGCCCCGAGGACATCGATATGGCCGAACTCCACGATATGTTTACGATCCTCGAGTTCCTCCAATCGGAGGGTTTAGGCTTTTTCGAGAAAGGCGAAGGCTGGAAAGCAATCGAAAACGGTCTGACAGACCGGGACGGCGAGTTGCCGATCAACACCTCTGGCGGGCTGAAATCCAAGGGACACCCCCTCGGCGCGAGCGGTGTCGCCCAGATTTACGAAGTGTATCACCAACTGCTGGGGACTGCTGGCCCGCGACAGGTCGAAGCCGACATTGGCCTGGCGTGCAACGTCGGTGGCTTTGGCAACTGTGTGATCACGACGATCATGGAGGCAGCACAATGACCGAAAGACCACCCATGGAGGCCGCCCGCTATCCGGACGGGAGCCTGTTGTATCCCTCCCATCCGGTCGGCCCGGACGGCAACGCACCCGTCGAAACAGTCGATCTCAGCGAATACACCGCCGAAGTTATCACCTGGACTACCTCGACGGCAACCCCGCCAGGTGTCAGAGAGCCAAATCATATCGGTATCGTTGAGTTCGACGTTGAAGGTGAACCAGTACGCGCGATCGGTCAGTTGACCACAGACGATATCGAAATCGGCCAGACGGTCGAACCCGTCTACGTCGAACAACTCCGAGAGCCGACCGCAGGCATCCGCGAACCAGAAAGCCAGTCGTGGGATGGTTATCGCTTCGCGCCGATCTGACAGAACCGAACCACCCGCTCACTGACGACCGTAGAGACGGACGCTGTTAGGTTCCATCCGACTCGTCGTCGGATTCTGTATCCGTCTGATCGGCGTCCGTCTGTTGGCTCTCATCTCTCTCAACGGTCTGTTGTGCGCGCTCGAGTTCGTCTTTGATTGATTCGAGTTCCGACTCAACGTCGACCTGTGGGCCCTCGTCGTCCGAGGCTTCGGGGTCGGACTGGGATGGCGAGTCGTCGGCCGCATCGGTAACGTCGATCATAACGCCGCGGTCTTGGGTCGCTGTGTGTCGATCCTCGCTGCGGTCGCGTCGGGTTCTGTCCTGTTGGTCGCGTACTGCTTTTTCGGCATCCCGCAGGCGGGTTTCGATTTCGCCAGTAAGCTCACGGGCGTCATCGATCAACCGTCGGGATTCGGGGTTTTCTGGCAGATCAGCCTCCGAAAGGGCGGCTCGAAGCTCCGCAAGTGCACCTGCAAGCTGTCCGGAGGCCTCCGCGCCGACCGAGTCGAGCCGACTGCGGGCAGCGGTGCGTTCTTCGCGAACCGCGCGTTCGGGATCAGCCAGCCGGAGCGTCCGGCGGAGCAACTCCAGAGACTGAATGGTCGCCTCGAGCAGGGCGATCAGCGTCGGAATCGTATACTGTTCGGTAAACCGGAGCAGTTCGCTGAGACGCGGTGGCCTGGGTGGGCCTCGAGTCGACTCCTCGCGGAGTTCCCGTCGCAACTCGGTCAGTGTCGATTCGAGTTCGTCGAGTCGGTCTTCGAGTTCCTCGCGGTCTCGCGGCCGACTGCCAGACTGAGTCATACCC
>LKML01000006.1 GCA_001563795.1 Haloferacaceae archaeon B1-Br10_E2g22
GGGGTGGCGGATTTTGGGAGGAATCGTACTACGTTGGGACGGCAGGTGATGTTTCGACCGACACGATTGAACAATATATTGAGCGAACGGAACACGTTTAGCGGGGCTTACGGCCTTCACCCTCGGGATCAAGCCCCGAGGCACTCGGCCTGTTCAGCCTGTAGAAACAGATGCCTGCTTATTCCCAGGGATACCCGCCAGGACGGTCGGGCCACAGCGGATACCAGTAGCTTTCGTCGCGTTCGATGCCCAACTCGCCGTCGAGTACCGACTGCAGTTTGAACTCTGCCTGACTGTCGCGGTCGTGGCCGCCTTCAGGGACGAACGGGTAGTAGGCCCCTCGGCGGAACGAGTAGATCCAGTAGGCGTGGTCGGTGTCACTTTTATCGAAGGCAAAGACGGCCGCAAGCAGCCGCGAACCGTAGCCTTCTTGGATGAACGTATCGGCCGCAAAGTGGATCGAAGTCAGCATATCCTCGGGGTCGCTGTCCTCGAGGATCACCCAGTTGTAGCCGTGGTCGTCGGATCGCTGCCGAAAGGTGGTGCCGGTTTCTTCTCCGCCGGCCTCGAGGATGGCTTCGACTTCGCTGACCATCTCGCCGAAATCCGTACTGTCGACCGACGAAAAACAGAGTGCGGCCTTTCCGGAGTTTCGATATCCGAGGTCGGCTTCCATCGTTACGTAGGCCGTCGACATTCCAAAGAGGTCTTCGGGGTCGGCATCACGGGTCGCATCCCGTTCGGCGCTGACTCCGAGTATCGACCGAACCGTATCCATCAGTCCCATACCAACCAATTGGCGTCCACAACTAAAAGCCCCGCCGACTGTCAGTGAATCCGCTACTGTGAGACGGCCAGTGACGAACCCAAAACTGCTGGGAAAAACAACCGGTTTTTCGTTCCAAAGGTGGCCTTACCACAACTGTCCGGTATGTAACCTACTGTATGGTGTCTATACCCTTGTACGGCAAGCCGAAACATGCTGGTAATGTCAGCCGACCGTCTCTCACGAAGGCGCATGCTCACAGGGCTTTCGACGGTCGGATTGGTGTCGGTTGTTGGCTGTCTTGACGACAGCGAGCACCTCACGATTGGTGTCGGTCCGGCCGGCTCACGGAGCCATCAGGCAGCCCACGCCTTAGCCGTTGGGGTCGAACGCCACAGCAACCAACTCACGTTGCGAATCGAATCAGTTGGCCCTTCGGCCGAGCGGCTGTATGCGCTTGCTGACCGAGAGATTGCGGCCGCTGGCGTCGACAACACGACACTGTATCGTGCCAGCGAGGACTGTGGTGTGTTCGATCTCGAGGCCCTCGAGACGGTGCCACACCAGGGGTTTGCCTACGGCTACCGCGAGCACTACTGGCTGGCAGTCGACGGCGACCACTCGACGACTCCACTTTCGACGGCCGAACTCATCGACCACACAGTACATCCAGGCCAGCCAAGCGAGCCGAGTCGGCTGGTGACCGAACAACTCCTCAGAGACGCCGGGCTGTGGGAGCGCCTCGAGATCGATAACCGACCGCACGCCGAGGTGGCCACAGCTGCCGACCAGCGAGCACTCGAGTGTCTGTTAGCCGTCCAACACAGTGGCCAGCAGCTCACATCGTGGTCAGCGGCTGTCGACGAAGCGGCTGGCGAGCGACTTGCTGCTGTCTCGGTCGGTTCGGCGTTTCAGACTGCGATTGACGAAGCACCAAACGCCCTTGCTCGGAGAGTCGCCCCAGTCGGCTGGAGGCGGGCTGCGTTGGACGAGACCGTCGATGGGTGGGCGGTGCCGTTGCAGTGGCTCTGGTCGCCATCAGTTGATTCTGCTGTGGTCGAGGAACTCACACGGATTGCGGCCGAACACAGTGAGACGATCCGTGAGGTCGATCCACTTTCGCTCGACGGCGAGCCCGACAGCCTAGCCAGCGGCGTGATCGAGGAACTGACAGTCCATGCGGGAGCAGCCGACGCGTTCAGCGCGCTCAGCAGTCACGACAGCGACTGGACGGAGGATCATGCAGCCGACTGACCCGCGTCGTCACGACTCCGAGATGCCGACTCGAGCCGACAGCGACACCGTGTTCGACCACTGGTGGGCTGCGGTTGGCTGGCAGACGCTTCGCGTGTGTACACTGTTGCTGTGGGTTGGAATCAGCAGCTACGGGTGGCTTCGGTCGATACAACCACCTGCATACACCGTTGGCGTCCTCGGGGCCACCCTTGGGCTCACACTGGCTGTAGAACTGTTCGGACATAGAGACCACCACTGGAACGGATCGCTCGCTCGAGGGTCGGCCAAAAGTCGCCTGCTGGCAGGCGGCTGTCTGGTGGGTATCGTTGCTGGAAGCCTGACACTCGCAGGCTCGCTCGAACAACTCGAGGCTAGCCAACCGGCCCTCTCGAGACTTACGTTGGCTGGGGCCGTGTTACTGTGTGGGTCGCTACTGGTGATGGCCGGCCGACAGTCTCTCGGGCTGCTTGGAGTAGCCAGCCTCGCTGCAGTTGTTTCGCTGGCGAGCGCACCCCGTGCCGAACTCGTTTCGGCGGCAGTTGGGACCGCCGGCATCTACGGGCCGCTGACAGTGGCCGCCCTCACGTGGATCGCACCGGCCTGTCTGTTGGTCGGCTGTTGGCGGGCCGCCGGCACTGCCCAGCAACTCGCCGCGCTGTGGCAGACCGCCGTCGGCAGGTGGTCAACGAAGCCATCCACTGTGGAAGTCGGCCGGCTCGTGGGGGCCGTGGGCTGTATGGTTCTGCTTGTGGGCTGGCAGACCGGCACAATGGGCTCGCGGGTTGTCATCGGTCTCGCGGCGGTGCCGGTCGGCATCGTCGGGCTCGTCTCGTTGTGTGTGGTCACGCGAGCTTCGAGTCCGGACAGTCAACCGTCGGCAGCAGCCGACAGACGATGCGCCAAGTGGGGAGTGCCGACAGTCCTCGTTGGCGGCCCACTCGGGGTGATCGCCGTGTTGGCCGTTGGCTACCGACTGCCGGTTGGGACGACGCTCGTCGCCGGCTGTCTGTGTTGTCTGGGACTGTATTTGGTTCGTCCGTTCGTCTCTCCTGGCCGAGACGCGAAAGCCCCATACAGTGGCCTCACAACGATACTCGACGGAAGCGTTCTCGGAGTGCAGTTGCTGGGAGACATACTGCTTTCTTTGGTGGTGGTCGGCGGAGCCGTCGGGCTTATCGAGGCCTCTGGTGTCGGAACGCGCCTGATAGCCGGCGTCGTCTGGCTTTCGGGTGGTCAGCCACTGGCTGTCGTCCTCATCGTGGCTGGCTGCTGTGTGGCCCTTGGGGCACTGTTGCCGCTGGTTGGTGGGTACACCGTGGGCGCACTTGTTGGTGTGCCGCTGCTTCGGCTGTTGGGGCCGGTTCCAGTACTGACCGCACACGCGGTGGTCATCTCGAGTCTCACTGTCGGCTGGCTGCTTGTTGCCCAACGCGGACGGATCACCGTGATTATCAGCAACCGAGCCGAGATGTAACCCAATGTGGCCACTTGGACACGCAGCGATTGGATATCTCTGTTATTCCACACTCGTGCGTACACGCGAGGCCAGCCCACCCGACGGGTTGGCAGTCGTCGTGTTACTGTTCGGCAGCCAGTTTCCGGATCTCGTCGACAAACCGCTGGCGTGGTATCTTGGTGTGTTGCCAACCGGCCGAACGCTGGCACACTCGCTTTTGGTACTCGGCCCGCTTGTTGTGGCTGTCTATCTGTTTACAGCCCGTCGCAGTCGTCCTGAGTGTGGTGTCGCCTTCGGTGTGGGTGCACTCTCGCATGTGTTTGTCGACGCACTGCCAGTGCTGTGGGGCGGAACCGACCCGAGCTTTCTGTTGTGGCCGCTCGTTGCGGTCGAACCGTACGGAAACGGAGCGCCGACGATTACTGCGCTGTTTCTCGAGTCACTCGGCGATCCGTACTTCCTCTCAGAGTTCGTCTTTGCCGGCATCGCTCTCGTTGTCTGGCGACAGGATGGATACCCGGGTATCGGCGTCGTCAGCCGACTGTTCGCTGGCCGCAAGGTTCGCTGATCGCAACGCTCGCTGGTCGACGCAAATCACAGTCACGCCCTCTCATAGGCTGATGCTAACAACAGTGTTATTGGTCGTTCATCGCCTCGCTGGCGATATTACGGCCTCGAGAGTTGAGCGTTACTTCACGACGGACTCGAACTTCATCGACAATGTCGAGTTCGACCAGTCGCTCGAAGATCTCTTCGACTTTCTCGACGTCTTTGCCAATAAACGCCGGAATTTCGAACGGCGAGACACCCGAATACAGCGCCATCAGTACTTCTTTGTCCGCCTCTGAGAGATCTACGTTGGTCTGGCTGCGGCGTTCGCCCTCTGCGAGGAACGACTGGAGAAACATACAGACGCGTTTGGGGCCGGTAAGATGTGTCTCGACGCTGGTGTCGCCTTCGACGTGTGAGACCTGAATGACGACCTTCTTTTCGCCGTTGACTGTTCGTTGGTCGGTTTCGACCCCACTGATATCGTTGAGATCTAACCGGACGAACGAGCCGCTTTTCAGCGCCGCAGCAATCGCGTCCTCTTCGACTTTCAGCCGGGCTTTCTCCCATTGGGTATCTTGGACGACACCGCCGGCGACCGCTGGGTGTTTGGCCTGGGCGATTTTCTGATCGAGGACGGCTTTGAACACCGACTCTTTGAACTCCTCGTGGTCGGCAGCCGAAATCAACATCACGTTGTTGTCGATTTTGAGGCTCAGATAACTTGAGACCGCAGCGATGTTCTGATTCGGGTCGTGTCGTCCACCGACACCAGCAATTTTGGACAACGGGAGCGTCCGCTTTCCCTGGTTGCTCGCGAGGATAATACGGCGGTTCGAAAGCAGGATCCGGCCCTGTGTCCACGAGACATCATTGATGGTTCGGCCATCTTTGACGGCCTGTGCGAACCGACCTTTCGTATCAAGTATTTTATACTCGCCTTCACTCATGAATACTCAGCTCCCCAAACGGTTATTCGTGACACTCGATTGGTGTGGGGGTCTCTTAGTGTTCACTGTCGACCTCGGAACTTCGAGACCGCAGCGAACGCTCGCTTGCGGACTTGTTTGCTGTCATCTTCGGTCAGTTGCTGTATCTTATCTGCCGACCGCTGGCCGCCGACTTGCCCCAGGACGTACACTGCCTTTGCGCGGGCCTCGTCGTCGTTGGTAGTGTCGCTGACGAACTCAAGTAGTTCGTCTTCGACTAGCTCGCCGCCGATTTCCGAGAGGCTTGTCGCCGCGAACTGTGCGGTCGAGTTGTCATCGCTTTCGAGTGCCTCAACGAGCACCTCAACGATCTCAGGATCGGCTTCGTCGACGACACGTCCGAGAAACCATGATGCGTTGCGTCGTTGTCGGCGCTGGGTGCTGTCTTTGAGAATCGAAACTAACGGGCCGACAGTCGCACTGTCGGCTCCTTTTAGCTCCGAGACAACGGTCTCACGAATCTGGTGGCTCTGTCGAGTTGGTGCGTTCGACAGCAGTTCGATAATCGAGAACACCGCTGCACTCCGGACCGCCGAACTCGGGTCGTTGAGCGCATCTGTCAGCGGCTGGACGGCTTCGACGGTACCGGCCTCGCCCAATGAAGCTGCCGCAATCCGCCGGATCGACGTGTTCGAATCGTCCAACATATCCAACAGTGCAGCGAGTGCCTGGTCTGTACCAATCGACGCCAAGGCGACTGCTGCCTCGCGGCGCACCTCACCATGTGGATCTGACAGACGGTTGATGATCGCTGGGACGGCTTTCGGATGATCCAGTTGGGCCAACGCCGCACAGGCACGGACTCGAACGTTTGGGTTTTCGTCGGTGAGTGTCTCGACGAGTTTCGGAATCGCCGACGGCTCGTCGAGTTGGCCTAATGCGCTGGCGGCGGCCATTCGCAGTTCGGGGACATCCGAGCCCAGTGCGTTTGCAAACTTTTTGGCCGTCGCCCAGTCGGCACCCTCTCTGATTTTTGAGCCGGTGATTTTGACTAACAGCTGTTCGACGGCCTCTGATCCGATCTCGTCGAGGCCTTCGACGGCCGCCGCTCGAACTTGTTCTTCGTCGTCAGTTACTGACGCCGAAACAAGCGTCTCAACCGATTCGGTATCGGTACTTTCGACAGTTTGGCCGAGCAGTTTGGCTGCTCGAGCACGAACCGCGGGGCTGTCGCTTTCTAACAGCAGCTCTCGCATCCCCTCGATATCACCGTCTCGAGCGAGATGATACAGAGACATATGTTAGTCACGCTCCGGTGTATACTTATAAATTCGACATCGCTTGTTGACCGGTTCGAACACATCGCGGATCTCCTGGGGGACGGTTTCGGTCATTCCGACAACCAGATAGCCACCGGGTTTCAGCGAGTCAGTCAGTGTCTCGAAGACTGGAATCTTGTACTCGCTGTCGATGTAGATCAACAGGTTCCGACAGAAGATCAAATCGTAGTTGCGCTTTGGGCCGTCTTGGACGAGATCGTGTCGCTCGAAGCTAATTTCCCGGCGGATCTCTGGTTTGACCGTGAACGTGTTTTCTTCGACATCGACGTATCGATCGGGGGAATCCAGCAGGCTGAGTTCTTCGCCAATATCGGTGGTTCGGGTCGTCTCATAGACGCCAGCACGAGCGTTTTCGAGTGCCTCATCACTAATGTCCGTTCCGAGCACAGAGAGTCGTGATTCGTCGATCCGTCGGTCGTCCGAGGCAAGCATGTACAGTGAGTATGGCTCTCGGCCGTCTGCACAGGGCGCACTCCAGGCTTTCACCGAGCGGTTTTGTGTCGTCAACTCCTCGAGAACCGACCGGAGTGCCTCCCACATCTTGCCGTTCCGAAAGAAGTTGGTGACGTTGATCGTCAACGAATCCATCAACGCCGCTTTCTCGTTGGGGTCGTCTTTGAGCACTGTCAGATACTCGTCGTAGGCTTCGACATTCTGTCGGCGCATCCGCGCGCTGATCCGGCGGTTGAGATACGCCTCGTTGTAGTATTCGGGCTCGAAGTCGACCTCGTCTTGGATATGTCGGATAACTCGCATGAACCCGTCGTCGGCTGTGGCTGTCATAGTGTCACCACATCGAGCACAGCCACAACATCTCCATCGCCCAGGACGGCCGTCCCACTGAGTCCCGGAATCCCACTCAAGACTCCCTCGAGGGGTTTGACGACGACCTCTTCTTGGTCGATCACCTGATCGCAGTGCAGGGCGACTTTCCGTTTTTCGTCTCGAATACGCAACAGCATGCCGTTGCCGTTGACCGAACTCGGTTCCTCGAGCACATCGCTGAGCCGCAAGACTGGATAGATGTCGTCGTCGTGTTTGATGATCTCTTTGTTGTTGGTCGTGCTGATTTCTTTAGCACGCGTGACTTCGGCGATGTTTTTGACTGGAATGCCGTACTCAGTGCCGCCGACTTCGACGAACATTACTTTGACAATCGCCACTGTCACCGGCAAGCGAAGCCGAACAACGGTTCCTTCGCCGAGTTCGCTGTCAACGCTCACCGTGCCGTCGAGCTGTTTGACTGTATTGTGAACGACGTCCATGCCCACTCCGCGACCACTGACGTCGGTGACCTCCTCGGCGGTCGAAAAGCCGGGATGGAAGATGAGTTCGTAGATCTCTTGGTCGTCCATCAACTCGAGTTCGCTTTCGGTTTTGACTCCTTTCTCGATGGCTTTCTCTTTGAGAACCTCTTTGTCGAGGCCGGCTCCGTCGTCTGCGACCTCAATTGTGACGTGGTCTCGCTCGCGGGTTGCGGTCAGCGACACCGACCCAGTTGGGGATTTGCCCATCTCTTCGCGTTCTTCGGGCAACTCGACTCCGTGGTCAACGGAGTTGCGCAGGATGTGGATCAGTGGGTCTCGAATCTCGGTGAGGATGGTTCGATCCAACTCGATGTCGGATCCAGAGACGTTGAAGTTGACCTGTTTGCCTGTCTCGCGGGCGACATCCCGAACCAGCCGGGGGAACGTATCGACGATCTTCGAAAGCGGAATCAGCCGCATATCCATTGCCGTATTCTGGAGGTTGGCAGTGATCTTATCGAGTTCGTCGAGATTGTCCGAATCCATCCCGGCGGCTTCCATTTCTCGGCGGAGTTTGATTCGGCTGGTCACCAGCTGTTCGACCAGGCTGTACAGTTCGTCGAGTTGATCGACGTCCACCCGAACCGAGGCGATGTTGGTACCGTCTTTTTTCGAGCGTTTCGGCGTCGAACGGCCTCCTGAGGACTTCGATTTGCTGTTGTCGCTCTCGTCGCTGCCGGTATTGTCGGCTTCTGTGTCTTCGCTGTCGTCGTCTGACTGCTCAACATCGAGTTCAGCCGCCTTGCTCGCAGTCATCGGATCTTCAACAATCGCGGTAACCGGACTAACCGCGACCGATTCGACTTTGCTCAGCGAACTCAGGCCGCTTTCGATAGCCTCCTGTGAGGAGTCGATCAGATACAGATCGAACGTCTCTTCGAACTCGCCGTTCTCGATGGTTTCGCGTTCGGGGTCGGTAACGAACGTATCGTAGGCATCATCGAGTGCCTGTAGGACGAAAATGGCATCAACGCCCTGCATTGCTGATTCTCCCAGTCCGACCGACGCCCGAAAGACTGCATGTCCCGTATCCAGTTCGTGGTCGGACAACTCCTCGGGTAACTCGATATCGGCGGGCGTTGGGTCGTCGCTTTCGGTCTCTTCGGCCCCATGTTCGGTTGCTGTAGCGTCTGCTGGCGGTGTGTCGTCGGCTGCGGTACTACTGCTGTCTGTCGAATCATCAACACCAGGAACGTTGCCGGTCTCGATTAGCTCTCTGAGGTCGGCTTCAATTTCCGAGGCATTGATCTCCGTTTGGCCATCCTCAGCAATGTCGTCGACCATCGCACCCAGATAATCAACGCCCTCAAACAGTAGATCCATCAGTTCTGGAGTGACATCTATTTCGCCGGCCCGAACCTCATCGAGTAGATCCTCGAGTTCGTGGGCCAGATCACTGACCGAATCGTAGCCCATCGCCGCGCCGTTGCCTTTCAGCGTGTGGGCTGTCCGGAAGATTTGGTCCATCGCTTCGGCATCCTCCGGGTCGGACTCGAGTGCGAGCAGTGCGTTGTTGAGTTCGGTGATGCCCTCTTCGCTTTCGGCGACGAAGGCTTTGCGGTGTTCTTCGCTCATTTATGGTAACTCCCGTATTGTCGTTGCAACGTCGTCGAGATGACAGACGGTGTCGATACAGCCGGCTTCGACCGCTCGCTTTGGCATTCCATAGATAACACAGCTTTCTTCGTTTTGGGCAATCGTCGGCCCGCCTGCCTGTTGGATCGCACAGACTCCCTCAGCGCCGTCAGCGCCCATTCCGGTGAGAATTACGCCAGTCAGTGGGTCGGTGATCGTTTCGGCGGCCGACTCCATGGTGACGTTGACTGCCGGCATGACCGAATGGCCCAAATCGTCTTCGATCAGTCGAACCCGAATCCGGCCGTTGCGGTAGCCTGTTATCTCCATGTGTGTGCCACCTTTGGCGACGAGCGCTTCGCCTGCACCGATCCGGTCGCCGTCGGCGGCCTCGCGGACTGAATACTCGCTTGTCGCACTGTCGAGTCGGTCAGCAAACCGTGAGGTAAACGCCTCCGGCATATGCTGGACGATTAATACTCGACAGTCGCCGCCCGGCAGATCACTTATGACCTCTTCGACCGCGTTTGGCCCGCCCGTCGAAGACCCAATAACGACCGTGCGGGTGTCGTCGAATCTCTCGGTGGCTGGTTTTGGGCTTGCTGCAGCCGGCGAGCCGGTCGTTGCGGTCGCCGCCTGCGGGGATTCGGTTCGGTTGGTCCGACTGAGGTCGGCATCCGCAACCGTTCGAACGGTCTCGACGAGTTGGTCGCCCAACTGCGAGACCTCCATCGAGACCTCTCCGCCAGGTTTGGCGAAGAAATCGACTGCGCCCTTCTCGAGTGCCTCGAAGGTGACTTCGGCATCGTCGTCAGTGTACGCACTCAGCATGAGAATCGGTGTCGGATTCTCTGCCATCACGCGTTCGACGGCCTCGATCCCGTTCATTTTCGGCATCTCGAGATCCATCGTCACGACATCTGGCTGGGTGTCGGCGATCACTCCGAGTGCCTCGCGGCCGTCTTTGGCCTCGCCGACGACTGGGATTCCGGCCTCATCAAGGAGGTCAGCAATCAGTCCGCGCATAAACCGTGAGTCGTCGACGACGACCGTCCGAGGGTTACGCATCACCACCACCACGCAGCTCGCACACAGAGAAACCACTCCCCGACAGACGCTCGGTTCGCGCTGGCATACTCCACATTATGAGCGAATACTAAAACGGCGAGAATAAAGCCACCGACTCAAAAATCAGGGCTGATAATTTATTGAACAGAGTTAACTATCGACCGCTCACAAACGAATGTATGGCAGAGAGTGAGACGACGTCTACAGCCGACGATACCGAAACACACAGTGGGGTAACACAAGTCCTCGAGTTCGGGCTGGGCGATGAGACGTACTGTCTGGATATCGACGTAATCGACGAGATCGTCGATGCCGGACAGCTCACACGTATTCCAAACTCGCCGCCGCATGTCGAAGGCGTCATGGATCTCCGTGGTCGGACGACGTCGATTATCAACCCAAAAACCGTGTTCAGTATCGACACCGACGGCGAGCGCAATCGGATTATCGTCTTCGATCCCGATTCGACCGGCGATCAGGGGACGATCGGCTGGATCGTCGACGAAGTCTACCAAGTTTCTGACATCACGCCTGAGGATGTCGATGAGACGACCACAGCCAACGACGAAAACGTCCATGGCATCGTCAAAGGCGAGGACAAATTCGTCGTCTGGGTTGATCCGGATATCGTCAGCGAGTAGTCGTCCACCCACGTAGCTGCTTAGTAACACTGCTGTTTAAATCGGTTCAGTCAGCACTGTTCGTCCGACACCGTCCGACCGACTGTCTGTTCTAGTTCTCACACATGAGAACTGCATACGAATGCTTATTTACAAATACGACGCCAATGTTTTCATGCGCGTCTCAAGCGGCGTCGATGGTTTTGATCAACTCATCGATGGCGGCTTTCGGTCTAACCGACTCTATGTGCTCAGCGGCCCACCAGGAAGTGGCAAAACCACGTTTTCCGCGCAGTTTATGACTGCGGGTGCGGCCGCCGATGAGTCAAGCTTGTATGTCAGCATGCATGAGACGCGGGACGGTATCATCGCTGATATGGCCGGGTTCGATTTCGGCTTTCAGGCCGCCATCGAGTCGGATTCGATTACGTTTTTGGATGCACTCTCCTCGGAGGGCAGACGCTTTTTCGGCGGCCCTGGTGAGAAGATGGATCGAACCAACGTTACAAACCGCCTGGCAGGGTTTATCAACTCTCGAGAGATCGACCGCGTTGTTATCGATTCGACGATGCTGCTTCGGTATCTGTTCGACGACAGCGATACGACACTAATGCGGTTTCTGACCGCGATCAAACGCACCTCGGCAACAACACTTTTGATCTCGGAGATGACCGATCCCTCGGCGTACGCCGACGAGCACTTTCTGGCCCATGGCGTCGTGTTTTTCCACAACTATCTCGAGGACGACGGGATGCGACGCGGCATTCAAGTCATCAAAATGCGTGGTACAGATACTGATACCGACATTCATACGCTGTCGTTTGCCGACTCTGGCATCGAGATCACGACAGGAAAGTCGGTGAGCTAAGCATGTATGATTCGACGTACACCACCGACTGGGACGACCTGTCTCGAGATGAGGCTCTCGAGCGAGCCTACGCACTCGGCGTCGCCGCAGCCTGTGGTGACGACAACCGCCAGGAGTACGATGCGATCAAAGCTGTTGCTGCCAGCAGCTACGACCGGAGTCTGATCGAGTTGTCGTTCGACCAGGGCCGCTCAGACGCCCTGCAACTCGAGGCCTCCGGCACTGAGTCTGCGGAGATCTGGGACGAACTCATCGAAACAACAGCGATTACGGTGTTCGATGATGGCACTGTTCTTCCAGAGCTGCTCGATTCAGCGGAACTGTTCGATCGGTTTGGCCAACTCGATGGGCCGCCAGCGACACTGTCCAAACCGTCGTTTTTATTGAGAGACGGAGAAGATAATGAGTAACAACCCCCTGCCCCCACGACGACAGATCGCCCCGATACTGACTACACCGTTTGTCTACTGTACCCCAACAGCGACACCGTGAGAATTCCACATAACCAATGTCTGTAGAGGAACTCCCCTTGGCACCGACGCTCACTGACGCTGAGAGTGTCGTGATTGCCGGACCGCCCATGAGCGGGAAGTACGAACTCATGCATCGAATTCTCGGTGCTGCCGGCGACAGAGCCATCGTTTTGTCGACGGGCCACGATGCCGAGCGCGTCCGGACGGATTACACCGAGACAACCGGCCACAACGCGGAGACGGTCGGAATCGTCGACTGTGTAACCCGCGAGCAAGGAATAGAAATTGAAGACGTTGAGCTCACAAAATACGCCTCTTCGCCGAAGAACCTGACCGAACTCGGCGTCAAATTCACTGAGCTGGCCGAACTGTTTGAGCCGTATCCCGAGACGACCGTTGGGCTCCATTCGCTTTCCCAACTGTTGATGTACTGGGATGCAGACCGAATCTATCAGTTCGTCCGCGTGCTGTTGGGTCGGACTCGCAGCCAAGAGTGGCTCACTGTTGCGGTCATCAACTCGACGATGCACGACGAACGAACGCTCCATACACTGTTGGATCCGTTCGATACGGTTGTCGATACCCGGACAACCGACGAGGGTTGGGAGATGCGCCTCCGCGATCGTAGTTCTTCGCCAACGCCGTGGCAACAGTTCTGAGCCGCACCTCTCAGTAGTAGAGAAAACCCCAGACCGAAGAGTACCAACACAATTAGGGACTGTGCTTTTGGGCGATGGGCCTCTACAATGTTGTGAGGTACCGGGGACAGCAGACCCTGACCACAGACCCCCCGCTGTGGTCGGCCACGCTGTCAGTCCCCCACCCCGGTACTGTGTGGTTTCTATTCGCTGGCCGGCAGGCTCCCCCCTCCTGCGGGCGTTTTTAGCCTTTGTACACAGGATTGGCTCCCGTCGTCGCAACGAACCCGCAACGCCAATTTTTCTGGCGGATGGATCGGCCTCCTTTTTATCTTGCTGGTCGAGTTATCCGTATGGTCGAGTTCGATCCCGAGCAGTTCGAAGACAAGTACGCCAACTACTTTCCACAACTTCAGCGTGCCTACAAAAACGCGTTTAATACAATGAACGACACCTACGATTCGACGCTGATCCACGCTATCGACCAGCAGGTGCTCAACGAAAGCGAGCCATGCTATGCGCCCGACCGCGAGGGCTTCGATATCGAACTACCCGATGAGCCCTACAGCCGTCTCGAGGGTGTCGTCGTCGACCGCGAGCAGTTCGAAACCGTTCTCGAAGCATACACCGAAGAGATCGACAGTCAACTCCAACGGACGTTTCAGCTCACCGACTGAGCGACACAGTTCGTCTGAACCAAAGGCCTAAGCCTGTCGCATTCGAAGCCATGTTTATGAGTACGGATTCAGCAGCCTCCGACAGCGATCTCAAAGACCGCGTAGTGAACTTTCTGCGCCGGAACTTCCCACAGATCCAGATGCACGGCGGCAACGCCGCCATCGAGTATCTCGATGAAGAAAGCGGTGAAGTCCACATCCAACTCGGCGGTGCCTGTTCGGGCTGCGGTATCTCGCCGATGACGATCCAGGCGATCAAAACCCGAATGGTCAAAGAAATCCCCGAAATCGAGCAGGTCAAAGCCAACACCGGACAGACCGGTGCGCCCGAAATGGGCGAAACCGAAGGGATGAGTCCGTCTTTCCCCGGTGACTCCAGCGATAGCAGCGACGAAGGCCCACAGGCTCCGTTCTAAACGCCGCTGGAAGCCGAAACCCTTAGGTCAGCGACGCTCTGTATCTCGGATATGAGCTCAGGTGGCAACTCCGGCGGGCTAATGTCCAGTGCCGGACTGGTTCGGTATTTCGACGCTGAAGACCGCAATGCGGTTACGATCAACCCGAAAACAGTCATTGCGTTCTGTCTTCTGTTCGGTATCTTCGTCCAACTGCTAACGCTGACAATCGCCTGATCGGCCGAACACGGTCTTTTTGTCCGACGACTTGCTAACTACAGTATGCATGCTGGCGTTATCGCCGTTCAAGGCGATGTAAGTGAACACGCAGCTGGCCTCGAGCGCGCCGCCGACGCACATGGAATCGATTGTGAGATCTCCGAAATCCGAACCAGTGGTCTCGTCTCCGAGTGTGATGTGTTACTGATGCCGGGTGGCGAATCAACCACGATTTCACGACTGCTTGCCGACGAGGGGATCGACACCGAAATCCAGGCGCATGTCGAAGCCGAAAAGCCACTGCTTGCGACGTGTGCGGGGCTGATCGTCGCCTCTCGAGACGCCAACGACGAACGAGTCCAGACGCTCGGTGTTGTTGATGTAACAGTCGATCGCAACGCCTTCGGCCGCCAGGCGGACAGTTTTGAAGCGCCACTCGATATCGCGGGGCTCGACGAGCCGTTTCCGGCCGTCTTTATTCGTGCGCCGGTGATCGACACTGTTGGCGAGGGCGTTGAGATACTGGCTGACTGGGAGGGCAATCCGGTCGCCGTTCGGCAGGGATCGATTGTTGCGACCTCGTTTCATCCGGAGTTGACTACCGACACGCGGCTTCATCAACTGGCGTTTTTCGCCGACGAGCCAACACTGAGTAGATCGGAGCCACAGCAATGACGACAATGGACGACGAAACTGCTGTGTTCGATGAACTGTTTGCAACGATCAAACAGCGACAAAACGACCTTCCTGAAGGCTCCTATACGGCATCGCTGTTCACCCACGAGAAAGGCGAAAACGAGGTCTTAGAGAAGCTAGGCGAAGAATCAACTGAGCTGATTTTAGCGGCCAAAGACGATGACCTCGAGGAACTGCAGTATGAGTCGGCCGACTTCGTGTACCATCTTTTGGTGTTGTTTGCGATGAAGGGCCTGGATGTCGAAGATCTCCGCGAAGAACTCGAATCGCGGTTCTAACTGCCGACTACAGCAGGATTTCACATCGTATCGTGGATCATATCAGCTGTCTCATAGGTGTCTGACACAGATTTATACATCCACAGAGACCTTCATTGTTTATGACTACTCGAGTCGAGGATCTCGAAAGCGAGATCGCAGAGCTTCGGGCTGCTGTCAACGGCCTGACGGAAGAACTCGTCGAGACGAAAGCCCGCGTACGGGAACTCGAAGACGCTGCCGAAGCCGACCGTACGGCCGCAGCCGAAGCTGCCGCTGGTGAGACAACAACGAAAAGCGACGACCACGTCGAAGTCGTCGAACACAACAACACTGACAGCGATTCTCCCGAGGCAGCATCCGAAGGGAATAACTCTTCGGCGTCCACAGACTCAACAGACGAACTCGAGGCCGACTCCAGCGAGATCATCATCGCCTGATCGGCCACCTCTCTGGGCGAGACAGCCCACCGACAGCACTATATGCACATTTCAGCCCTCGTTTTGGACGGTTTCAAGAGCTTTGGTCGACCGACCCGGATCCCGTTTTATGAAGACTTTACGGTTATTACCGGCCCGAATGGCTCGGGGAAATCCAACATTATCGACGGCGTGTTGTTTGCTCTCGGGCTGGCACGCACACGCGGCATTCGCGCCGAAAAACTAACCGACCTCATTTACAATCCCGGCCACGACGGCGAGGAGTCGGCCGCCGGCGGCTCTCGTGAGGCCAGCGTCGAAGTTATCTTGGACAACAGCGACGGTACCCTCTCGAGAGAACAGGTTGTCACCGCTGCTGGAACCGACCGCATTGGCGAGACCGAAGAGATCACGATCAAACGCCGGGTCAAACAGACCGAGGACAACTACTACTCGTATTACTATCTCAACGAGCGGTCGGTCAATCTCGGGGATATCCAAGACCTGCTCTCGCAAGCGGGAATCGCCCCCGAGGGGTACAACGTCGTCATGCAGGGCGATGTGACCGAAATCATCAATATGTCGCCGGTTCAGCGCCGTGGCATTATCGACGAGATTGCTGGCGTCGCCGAGTTCGACCAAAAGAAGGCTGCGGCCTTCGAGGAACTCGATGCGGTCACAGACCGGATCAACGAGGCCGAACTCAAAATCGAAGACAAACAACAGCGACTCGATCAGTTGGCCGACGAGCGCGAAACCGCACTGGAATACCAGTCGCTGCGCGAAGAAAAACAGGAGCATGAGGGCTATCTCAAAGCCGCAGAACTCGAGGACAAACGCGAGACGCTGGCAGCGACCGAAGCGACTCTCGAAGCCAAACAGGAGGTTCTCGAAGAGCGTCAATCGGTACTTGATACGAAACAGGGCCGGCTTACTCGCCTCGAAGCCGAACTCGAGGAACTGAACCGCGAGATCGAACGCAAAGGCGAAGACGAACAGTTGGCGATCAAACGCGAAATCGAATCGGTCAAAGGCGAGATCGACCGCCTGGAAGGCCGCATCGAGACCGCCGAAGAACGCGTTGAGACGGCCGAAAACGAACGTCGAAGTGCGTTTGTCGAACTCGATCGCAAACAAGAGACCGTCGATGACCTCGAAGACGAAATCCGCGAGTACAAGGTCAAAAAAGCCTCGATCAAAAGCACCGTCCAGACGAAAGCAGCCGACCTCGAGGAACTCGAAACCGAAATCGAGAACGTCGATACCGAGTTCGACGAGCTAAAAACCGAGTTGGCCGACGAAAAACAGCGACTCGAGTCGCTCAAAAGCGAGGCCAACGAGGCCCAACGCACGAAAGATCGCCTGCTTGATGATGCCCGACGCCGCTCGAGTGAGCTCACCGAAACCCAAGCCGAACTCAAGGCCAAACGCGAGGAGTTGCCGGATCTGAAAGCGACCCTCTCGGAGCTTCACAGTGAACTCGATAAGGCCGAAAAGAACCAGGCCACAATCACCGACACAATCGAGACGCTTCGCGACGAACGTAGCGAACGCAAAGCCGACCTCGAAGAACTCAAAGACGATCTCCGCGAAAAACAGTCTGAGTACGCCGAACTCGAGGCTCGCGCCTCGGATTCCGGCGATACGTCGTGGCCCCGTGCAGTGACAACAATCCTTAATGCCAATCTCGCGGGTGTCCACGGCGCTGTCGGTGATCTGGGCAGCGTCGACAGCGAGTATGCCACCGCCTGTGAGACTGCCGCCGGTGGCCGGCTTGCGAACGTCGTTGTTGCCGACGATGGGGTAGGATCTGAGTGTATCGACTACCTCAAATCCCGCAACGCCGGGCGAGCGACCTTCCTACCGATCACCAAAATGGACAACCGGAGTCTGCCCCGGTTGCCAAACGATCCGGGGGTCGTCGATTTCGCCCGCAACCTGGTCGAGTACGACTCGAGATTCGAATCGATTTTTTCGTACGTGCTGGGCTCGACGCTGGTTGTCGAGGATATGCAGACCGCCCGGCAGTTCATGGGTAAGTTCCGGATGGTTACGCTTGCGGGCGATCTGGTCGAACGCTCGGGGGCGATGACTGGTGGGTCTGGCGGCGGCTCGCGGTATTCGTTTTCGAAATCCGGCGAGGGCAAACTCGAGCGCATCGCCAAAACGATTGCCCAACTCGAGGACAAACGCCGCAGTACGGAATCGGAGATCCGTGACCTCGAAACCCAGATCGACGACGCCCGCGACCGAAAATCCGAGGCTACCGAGACGCTTCGGGCTGTCGAAGCCGATATCGAACGCGCTCGGGAAACAATCGATGATACCGAAGCGACACTCGAGTCGCTCGAAGCCCGCCTCGATGAAATCGAGGCCGAACGTGCCGACGTTACCGAACAGATGCAAGCCGTCGACACCGAGATCGCCGATCTCGAAGCCGAACGCGACACGCTCGAAGCAACCATCGCTGACCTCGAAGACGAACTCGCCGACTCGAAGATTCCCGAACTCACCGCCGAGGCCGACGAGATTCGCGCCGAAATCGCCGACCACGAAGACCGCATGGGCGCGATCGACGGCAAAATCAACGAAACACAACTCGAGCGCAAGTACGTAGCCGAGGCAATCGAAGAACTCCACGAGACCGTCGAGTCGGCACAAAACCGCAAAGCCGAAGCCCAGGATCGCATCGGCGAACTGGAAGCCCAACTCGAGGCCAAAGCCGAAACCCTCGAGGACAAACGGGCGGCTGTCGAAGCACTCGAAAGCGAACTCACCGAACTCAAAGCCGACCGCGAGGATCTCAAAGCAACGCTCAAAGCCGCCCAGGCCGAACGCGACGAGGCCCAGGCGGCTGTCTCCGAGGTTCAATCAACGCTCGACGACCACCGTGAGACCGCAGAGCGTCTGGAGTGGGAAATTGGCGAACTCGAATCTGCTGTGGGCGAGTACGACCCTGATGACATCCCCGACCACAAGGAGGTCGAATCGACGATCAACACACTGACTGCCGAAATGGAGGCTCTCGAGCCTGTCAACATGTTGGCTATCGAGGAGTACGACGAGGTCGAAACCGAACTCGAGCGGCTCACCGAGGGCAGAGACACACTTGCCGAAGAACGAGACGGTATCCACGAACGGATCGACACTTACGAGGCCCAAAAGCAATCGACGTTTATGAACGCCTTCGAGTCGATCAACGGCTACTTTGAAGACATTTTCTCGCGGCTGTCGGCCGGCAGTGGCGAACTCGTCTTGGAAGACCCAGACGATCCGTTCGAAGGTGGACTGACGATGAAAGCCCAGCCCGCAGACAAACCGATCCAGCGGCTGGCGGCGATGTCTGGCGGAGAAAAGTCGCTGACTGCGCTGGCGTTTATTTTTGCCATCCAGCGACACAACCCTGCACCCTTCTATGCGCTCGATGAGATCGATGCCTTCCTTGATGCGGTCAACGCCGAACGCGTCGGTGAGATGGTAGACGACCTGGCCGGCGATGCGCAGTTCGTCGTCGTCTCACATCGTTCGGCGCTGCTCGAACGCTCCGAGCGCGCCATCGGCGTGACCATGCAGGACGACAACTACAGCGCAGTCACTGGCATCCAGTTCAGCAGCGACTCGGCCGAATCACTCGAGGAGGCACCGACTAATGACTGAACAGCCGGATCTTGCCGAACTCAGTATCACAGGTGAGTTCCCTGCTTCCGAAGATGTCGACGACGGCGTCGAGCCCGTCGAGTTGCTGGTTCAGTTGGCCGAAGACGACGAGATTGACCCGTGGGATATCGACATTGTTGCGGTGACTGATGCGTTTTTGTCCAAACTCGCCGAGACGGATCTCAGAACGACTGCTCGGGCGCTGTTTTATGCCAGTGTCCTGTTGCGCATGAAAGGCGACCAACTGTTGGCCGACCCCGAACCGGAACCAGCAGACGAACCCGAACCCTGGGAGCAGGCGATGGGCGAGGCGACGGCCGAACCGGGATTCGACCCTGTTGATGCCCTCGAGGCAGAGATGGATCGCCGCCTCGAGCGCAAAACCACCCGTGGGTCTCCAGAGACGCTCGACGAACTGGTTAGAGAACTCCGGGAGGCCGAACGCGACAACTGGTGGAAACGCCGTCGGGAGTACGACACCACCGAGTCTCCCCAAGGGTTTAGTCGCGGCACTCAGACGCTGGATTACCGTGCGCCTGATGCGTTCCGTCCGGAAGACGAACCGACCGAAGGCGACGTAACGGGCACAACCCACAGCGAAGATATCGACGAGGTGATCGAAGACGTTCTGGCCGTTCTGAAACCACAGTTCGAAAACGGCCGTGCGGAGCTACTGTACGCCGAGATCAAAACCGCGGGCGGTCGGCCCTTTATGACGTATCTTGCGTTGTTGTTTTTATCAAACCGTGGTGAGATCCGCCTCCAGCAAGACGAGTTGTTTGGCGATCTCTGGATACAAGACCCTCAAGCAGTTACGTCGACTGACGAGGTAGCCAAACTCGAGGCACTCGCTGAGTAATCGGCGGTCAAACTATCGCTGTTGATAGCTGGCGAGATACGTTGATAGCCACCTGTGCAAAGCATTTCGGTAGGGATGTCAGTCGATCCTGCTGTTCACCTGGCGTACGTCAGTCTCCATCTCGTTGCGGTCGGCGTGGCAGGTTCCCTTAGCTACTGGATCGGTCGGCACGTCGACATTCCTGGCAGACGGTGGTTCGTTGCCTGGATGGGAAGTTTTGGGTGTTGGTCGCTGGTCTCTGCGGTCTCGTTGCTGGTTTCGACACAACCAGTTGCAGCGGTGCTGTTCGTGTTATGGGTGCTCGTCGGGCTTGCGGCTGTTGCGCTAACGGTATGTTTTGCAACGGCCTACTCGGGCCGTGAGCCGCGAGAAAACCGACTCTGTCAGGCTTCGGCTGGCGTCTTTGTCGTCTTGGGTGTCCTCGCAGTTACCGGCCCGTTTCATGACGTCTATTGGCGCTCTGGGTCGTTCCGAACTGACCCGTTTCCGCACTATGCCATCGAGCCAGGGCCGGCGTGGATCGCTGCAATTCTGTTCGGTGTGGTCGCGGTCTTGATCTTCGGTTACTACTTTGCGGAGCTGTATTTTAGATCACGCCGCCAGCAGAAACGGGCAGTGTTCGTACTCATGATTACGCCCGTCGTCGGCTTTCTGCCGCTCGTGCTCTCGGTGTTTGATCTGTTGGTGGTCTCGAGCTACGATCACATCTCGTATGTCGGTGTGATAAACGCCCTCGGTGTTAGTTACGCGGTCGTCCGGTTCGGAAGCCACAGTGTTGGAACCGTTGGCCGCGATGCGGTAATCAACCACCTTTCAGACCCCTACATTGCGGTTGATCGCCAGTTTCGGGTTGTCGACTACAACGAGGCAAGCGAGGTGTTCGCCGAGCCCTCAGGTATTCAACTCGGCAAGCCACTGGCCGAGACGGTTCCGGCGTTGGCCGACGAACTGCTGACAGAAACCGGGCTTGTCGAACCCACCGACATTCTCACGCTCACGGCTGGAGACCACCCACGCCACTACACCGTTACAGTCTCGGAGCTCACCGTTCATGAGACGGCCACCGGCTCTGTACTGTTTCTCAACGACGTCTCTGATCTCGAGGCCTCTCGCCGGCGAATTGCCCAACAGAACGAACAGCTCGATGCGTTCGCTGGGACGGTCAGCCACGACCTTCGGAGTCCGTTGCATATCGCCAACGGTCATGTGGGGCTGCTGAAAAAAACCTACGACGACGACCGCCTCGAGGAGATCGACGCCGCCCACAAACGCATGGGGACGCTGCTTGATGACCTGTTGGTGTTGGCTCGAGAGGGAACACAGGTCGGCGAAACCGAGCCAGTCCGTCTCGATACAGTTGTCGAAGCGAGCTGGCAACAAATCAACACACACGAGGCAACCCTACAGACGTCCGATAGCCAGCAACTGGCAGCCGACCCGACGCGTCTCCAACAACTGCTCGAAAACCTCATTCGAAACGCCGTCGAACACGGTGGCCCTGAGGTAACTGTCACTGTCGGTACGATAGCTGATGGGTTTTATCTCGCCGACGACGGCCCAGGAATTCCCGAAGACGAACGAGCCGAGATTTTCGATATGAGCTATACGACCTCTCCACAGGGAACCGGGCTGGGTCTGCATATCATCCACCAGATTGTCGAGGGCCATGGCTGGGACATCGATGTCATCGAAAGCGACGACGGCGGCGCGCGGTTCGAAATCACCGGCGTCGAGTGGATAGACCACACTCACTCGCCAGTCTCAGCTAGCTAATACACCTCGTCGCAGCCTCTTTATCACAACACACTGTCAGTTGAGGCTCAACTGCTCGCAGAGCGTGTTTGTGATCTCGACAGTCGAATCCTGTGGGTCTTGTTCACAGGCGATCGGCTCGCGGCCGTCGAACGTCTCGTGGACGGCCTTGATACCGTCCGAGAGCGTATCGAGCCCGTAGCCGCCCTCTAAGACGAACGCAAGCGCGGCGTTGTTGCGCTCTGCGATTGTTCGCATCCGGTCGGTCATCAGTGCATACCCTTCTGTCGAGATCCGATGCCGAGAGATCGGATCATGGCGGTGGGCGTCGAACCCTGCACTGATAATAAGGAGATTAGCATCGAACGCCTCGAGTGCGGGATCGAGCGCTTGGTCGATTACATGTAGGTAGTCGGCGTCGCCCGCACCTGCCGGCAGTGGCGCATTGAGAGTCGTCTCCTCGCCCGGCCCGGTACCGATTTCGTCGACATCGCCCGAGCCAGGATAAATTCCTTCCTCGTGGATCGAACCGTAGAACACCTCACTGCTCTGATAAAAGATGTCCTGGGTGCCGTTGCCGTGATGGACGTCCCAATCGAAGATGGCTGCGCGTTCGATCTCACCAGCATCGATGAGATGCTGGGCGGCGACCGCGACGTTATTGAAAAAGCAAAAGCCCATTGCGTCGTCGCTGACTGCGTGATGGCCTGGCGGACGGCCCAGCGCAAACGGCGTTTGGCGGCCCTCAACACCCGAAAGTGCTGTTTTGGCAGCCCACAGCGCTAACCCGGCACTCTGGTGGGCAGCATCCCAGGTCCCTTCTGAGGCGACTGTATCCCGATCCCAGTTGCCGCCACCGTCTGCACAGAACGTCTCGAGTTTATCAACGTACTCGGCAGTGTGGGCACTTTCGATCGCTTCGCGTTCGGCCGGTGGGGTGTCGTGATACTCTACGCTGTGTTGGTGTTTGAGCCCGCGTTTGATTGCTCGGAGTCGGTCGGCTGTTTCGGGATGTCGCTGGCCGGTGTCGTGGTCCAGACAGACGTCGCTGTATCCAAACTGCATTATTCAAAAAGAGAAAAGTACATCTCGATGTCATCTGCCTGGACGGTACGTCGGTCGGCATGGCGGGCGAGTTTCACTGCGGCGGCGGCCACGTTGTCGGCGTAATCCTCTAAAATATCGGCCAGTGCGATCCGGGCGTCCATCGACACCCGGTAGCTGTCGTCGATCTCGAGGCGGGCAATTCGGTCTACGGGCGCAACCGGCAACTCGAGGTCGTCGCGGTCGATAACTTGCTGGACGCCGAAATCACTCGCCATCAGGGTTTTTCGTCTCTCCTGTGTTGCCGTTTCGGCGGCTTCGACTGCAAGGGCTGCCCCGTGGTGTTGGACACGCCGTGCCAACTCTTCGGCGGCACCTGCACTCACTCGGAGTGACTCGGCGTTCCGCCGGATAATCGCATCTACCGGGGCGAACGGCAACTCGACACTCATACCCAAATACCTGCGTGTGTGTCGTATAATGCTTTCCGTTACGGTTGCTCACTCGCCACTATATCTTGCCTACTGACAGTAAAGGTACACTAAAGCAGGCCCGAAAACAGTCGTTGTTTCAGAACAGTTCCTCAGCGTCAATCTTCCCGTCGGCTTCTGTGCCTCGAACGGTCACTTCCTCGCCGAGTCTGAGCGTCTCGTTCGTTTTCACACTGCGGGTTTCGCTGCCGTTGTCCAATACGACCGGATCGCCAGTCTGGACGACAGTGCCGGTAAACTCGACAGGCCCACCGGCTGTTGGCTCGGTGTCTGTCGGGCTACTGTCGCCGGTTGCCGCCGACCCGCTTTCGTTGCTTGTCGAGTTCTCGGTGTCTTCGAACGCCGAGAGTCCACCCGCGGCTGCAGCGGCTTTTTTCGTATCGGTGTCGGTTGTCTGAGTTGGCCCATCGTCGGTGTTTGATTCTACAACACTGACCGTTGATTGCCAGCCTGCGCTGGCCTCGAGGTCGTCCTGCCAGCCGTCTTGGATTTCGGCGTCGGTCACCAACACGCGGTCGGCCAGTTCGATCTTGCGGTCGGCTTTTTCGCCCCACAGCGCAACCCGGATGTCGCCGGTGTCGTCTTTGAGCCGGATGTTTCGAACCTGGCCTTCCGAGCCGTCGTCCCGATCAAACGTTCGTTTGCCATCGTCTTCGATGATGCCGCCGGCAATATCGACAGTCTGGCCGATCTCAACGCTACCGATATCGGTTGTTTCAGGGACGTATTCGATTGATTCATCAATGGGTTCGACCGCCCCGCGTGAGCCAACGTGCAACTCGAGTTTGCCGTCGCGGTCTTTGACGTAGCCGTCGACGATCTCGACTGACTGGTCGGCGGTGAGGCCTTCGATGAGATCTGCCTTTTCGTCCCACAGAGTAACACGGATTCGGCCGGTTGGATCGCCAACCGCGAGATTCGACACCCGGCCCTCAGAGCCATCGTTGCGGTCGAACGTTCGGACCGTACCAACGTCCAGAATACGGCCTTTGAGGTTCACATCCGACAACCCCAAGGTGAGGTCTTCGACGCGGTAGACATCCAGCACCTCGACGTCTACTTCGGCTTCGGGGTCGGGTTCTGCTTTGTCAACGCTGACTTCGACGCCGTTGAATCCGTCTTTGGGTCGGCCAGCGATTCGGAGCACATCGCCGACCTCGAGTTCGCCGTACTGTTCGCCCTCGGGGTCGCCGACCGCCGAAATTGCTTGTCGGTCCCACATCGAAATGCGGATACGACCGGTGCTGTCGGCGACTTCCAGATTAACCACACAGCCGTCTTCGTCTTCGCCGTCACGTTCGAACGTCCGGAGTTCACCGATAGAGACGATTTTGCCGAGGAATTTCACCTCATCCATTCCCGGTTCGATGTCGGCGATTCCGTTTACTTCCTCGTCTTTGAGCTCGTGTGCGATGAGCATGGCTGCGGTTTCTTCGTCGGCCAGTCCGCCCATCTGTTCGACTTTGTCTTCGACGGCCTCGCGGAACTCCTCGAAAGAAACGTCGGTCTCGAGGTCGTCGTAGACGTCCGCTATGACACCCATGAGTATACTCTGTGAGTAGACCAGACCGCGCTTAAGCGTTGTCCTTGGGCTGATTCAGCCGGCGTTTCGGCTCGGTGTGTTCGGTGTTCTACCAGTTCGACAGACGGGCCAAACACAATAGTACCGCGTTGTGTCATAGGCTGGCTGGGGCGGGATCGAATAAAAGACTCAGGGTCGGCTGGCGGTTGCGACGACACCCGATTCGATGGCTCCGTCGTGGAACACTTCGATACTCTCGGCGAACTCAGATTCGAATCGGACTCGGAGTTCGTAGCCACGTTCGACGATCGCTTCCGTACAGACCATATCGTCGTCGCTGAAATCTTCTTCGCTGATCTCGATTCGCAGAGTTCCGTTTTCGTCGGTGCTCTCGAGTAACACCGGAACTGAACAGCCGTTTCGGCCCTGGATGCAGCCTTCGATGAGGACTTCTGTTTCTGAATCGAGAAACTCGATACTTGCGGTCTCGGGATCCGAACAGTCGCCTGTCCGTGAAAAGCTTGCCTCAGCAACGCCGTGTCCCTCGAGTATCTCTTGTGGGTCTTCGGTTTCTTCGTCAATTTCTTCGTCACTCATCGCAGAGTCGTTGGGTTCATCCTCGTCGGGTTGGTCTTCATTGTTCGAATCGTCATCAGTCTGTTGGTCGTCGCTCGAATCGTCGTCAGTCTGTTGGTCATCAGCCGACTCATCGAAACTCGCACAGCCAGCAAGTCCTGCGGTGAGGCCGACTGCGGCAGTCTGCCAGACCGTCCGTCGCTTCATATCGGCCTCAGGGCCTCCGGTGGTATATGTTTGTGGGAGTGTCACTTCGTGGGCGTGCTGTGTCGAGCCCAGACACAGCAACGCTGTACCGTAACCGTCTTAAGTCAACCGAGGATACCAGTAGATGAGTCCTGGTAGGGTAGTGGACTATCCTCTTGGCTTGCGGAGCCAGGGACCGGAGTTCAAATCTCCGTCAGGACGCTCCATTTTCACCGCACGACACTCCGAGAGCTCTCGGTATCCGTGCTGTGTTATGCGGATTCTCGGAAATTTGAACACGGAGCGACTACGTTCACATCGCCGTCAGGGCGGTTTTCAGCGACACATCCGTCTCATTGAAACCGAAATCGGTGATACGACGTAACGACCGTCTGTCTAAGGCCGGCAGCGACTACCAGTTGACGCCAGCCGCCAACAGTCCTGCGTCGATCAGCAACAACAGCGCGACACCGCCAGCGGCCAGCCAGATGGGTCGGGTGTTCTCGACGGCCTGTTGGACGTTCGATGGTGCATCAGAGCCGCCGAGACGTTTACAGCCGATCTCGACGAGCGCAGTCAACACGAGCCACAGCACCAACATCGCCACAACGATCTGGCCACGGCCAGTCATAAACAGCGTCTCGGAGGTATAGCGCGTGCCTGCCAGATGCCCACCTGTGGCGACGAACACGACTGCGCTGATGCGGGTGAGCCAGGCCAATCGTGTGGTGATCGTCGTCATCGCTGGCGCGGAAATCGACCCCGTGCTGGCGGCGGGTAACACCGCACCAACGACAAACAGCACACTCCCGGTCCAGAGACCAGCGAACAACACGTGTAGAATCTGCATGATACTGTCGACTACCATACGCGCTTGTTGGTCGATACAGTGATATATCTCCGGTGATTTGGACGCGTCACAGCCTGCCTCGGATGCAAATGACAAACATATCTTTCCAAATCCTAAAAAACCGTTTCCACGACGTGAATCTTTAAGTGGCTGGCGATGTAACCTACAGATGCTATGAGTACACAAAAGACCGTCCGACGACAGGCCGGCACCATCGAAGAATCCGAAGCACTTCGTCTCGAGAAAGAAAAAGCAGAACAGATCGTCGAGGCGCTCAACACGGATCTGGCGAACGCCTACGTGCTATATCATCAGCTCCACAAACACCACTGGAACGTCGAGGGCGCAGAGTTCCGCGATCTGCATCTGTTTTTGCAGGAAGCCTACGAGAACCTCGAGGCAGGCGCAGACATGATCGCCGAACGCGCTCAGGCGATCGGGGGCGTCCCGGTTGCCGGGCCGGCCAACCAGCAAGAACGCGCGACCATTACGTTCGAAGGCGAAGACGTCTACGACATTCGAACCTCACTGGAAAACGATATGCACGCCTACGGTGACATCATCGAAGGAATGCGCGAGCACGTCCAACTGGCGGCTAATCTCGGAGATCCAACGACCGAACACATCCTCAAAGAGATTCTCACGGATCTCGAAGAGGACGCCCACCACATCGAACACTACCTCGAGGACGATACGCTCGTTCTCGAGCAGTCGCTCAACTAAACCAGGTATCGGTCTCTCGAGGCGTCACGGTATCGCAGTACGGTCTTTCGTTTTTACTAGAAAGCATATGACTAGTTGGTCGCGCTAGCTGGGTGCCAACGGGAGTCTCACTGTAATTTCGGTGCCGTGCGGCTCGCAGTCGACACGGATATCTCCACCCGAACGGTTGATCACCCAGTAGACCAACCACAGTCCGAGGCCGCTGCCGTGTGAGAGCTTATCGATAGCCCCGCCCGACTCGAGGACGTTTCTGTCGAACTCCGAGATCCCAGGGCCGTTGTCACGGACCGAAAGGGTGGCGTACTCCTCGTCGGCACTGAGAGCGATTCGGAGACGTGGCTCGTCGCTGTCGTTGTGGATCACCGCGTTGCCAAACAGTTCTTCGAGGGCGGCATCAACTGATTTCGTTCCGGAGACGCCAAGCTGTGGTGGGGCTGAAACGTCGATATCCGCATCGGGCCAGTTGTTCGCCGTTTTCTCGGCGGCAGACCGAACCAGTCGGCTGAGATCTATCGGCGTCGGCTCGACGGTCTCGCTGAGAACGTCCGTAATCGCTCGAGATTTCTCGCTTGTGGTCAACAGGTCTTCGGCCCGCTCGACAATGACATCTGCGGCGGCCTCGAGTTCGCCGTCGACACTCTCTCGGAGCTGTTCGCCGCGTCCGTGGATCACGTTGAGGTTGTTGCGGATGTTGTGCCGCAGAATGTTATCAAGCACCTGTAGCTGGCGGGTTCGGTTCTCGAGATCACTCACGTTCCGACAGATCGCCAGCGTTCCCGCTAACTCGCCGTCTTCGTAGTAGGGGTACCGACTCGTATAGAAGACAGCCTCGCGGTCGCTGTATTCGAACGTTGGTTCGACGCTGTATTCGACCGGTTGTTCGGTCTCGACTACACGGCGTTTTTGCCGAGCAATCGTTGTGGCCGTTTCGGGATCCATGAACTCGTATTCGTCATCACTGAGCAGTTGTGTTCTCGAGAGGCCAGCAAACGAACACAGCGCGTCGTTGACCAGCCGAAACTCTCCGTCGAGTGTCTGGAGCATGATCGGATCCTCGAGCCGTTCGACAATATCGCGGTGCAACGAGAGTCGCTGTTCGAGTTGCTTGCGCTCGGTGATTTCGGTTTGAACCGCAACGAATGCTATCGGCTCGTCGTCTTCGACGATTGGGGCGATCGTCTGGTCGGCGATATACAGCGAGCCATCACGGCGTTGGTTGGTGATCTCTTTGCGCCAGGTGTCGCCGTCGGTGATCGTCCCCCACAGCCTCTCGTAGTGTTCGACACTCATCTCTCCGGAGTTAAGTAGCCTGGTGGACTCACCGACAGCATCGTTCTGTGTGTAGCCCGTCATCGATTCGAACGCTGGATTGACATACTCGATACTGCCATCGGTATCACTCATCAAGATCGCGTGTCCAGAGGCTTCGACGGCCTGTTTGAACTTTCTGAGTTTCTCGGTTTGGGCCTGTAGATCCAGCGACTGGTTCCGAAGCCGCAACAGCGACTGGAGCCGCCATTCGAGTTCGGCCTGACGGATCGGCGTCGAAAGCAACTCATCGACAGTCGTCTCAAAGACTGCCTCGAGCAGTTGCGTTTCAGAGGCTCCAAGCAGTTGGTCGAGATCCGACACCAACAGCAAAACGGGCAACAGCGCCGGTTTCGCGGCGGCTTTGGCCGTCTGAATCGCCTCGCTGTGGTCGCCCAATGCGAGTTGGTCGACGATACAGAGATCAAACGCCGCCTCGCTTACCGGTTTGTCGTCGGCAACCACATACCCGTCGTGGGCGGTGAGCCACTCCCGAAGTACCCGCTGGTTGCCACTGTCTTTCAGCAGAGGATAGACAACCGCTGGGTTCTCGTTCGCTGTCGGGTGCTCACTCATCGTTCCAGTCTGGTGTGCCTGTCAGAATACCGCGAAGCGCTGACAGCGGCTCGCCCACAGAGACGCCAGCGTCGGTAATCTCGAGGGTTCGAAGCGTTGATTCGAAACCGCCGGTTCGCTTTTTGAGCACGCCGATAATTTTCCGGAGTTCACCGCGGTACTCGACGTGCCGGAGGACAATAATATCGTCTGCCAGATGACTCACCCGGTGTTCTGTTGCCCGGAAGTCACCGGTAATCTCGTGAATCTCGTTGATGATGATTCCGGTAGTGTTCATATTACGGAGATATCGACCGATCTTGAGGAGTTCGTAGGCTGGATCGTCGCTGCCCCGAAACGCGCGCTCATAGCCGCTGACGCCGTCGATCATCACGACCTGCGTTTCGCGGTCTTCGATTTCGGTTCGAATACGATGGGTAAACTCATCTGAAGTGAGTTCGTCGGTGTCGATCTCCTCGATGACGATGAGGCCGTCGCCGACGTACTTTGCAAGCGGGAGTCCAATCGCTTCGGCGCGTTTGAACATCGTTCGTTTGCTTTCTTCGAACGCATACAGCACCGACCGCCCGTCGTTTCGGGCGGCTTCAATCAAAAACTGCAGGCCGGTCGTTGTTTTGCCGACACCAGTCGGCCCAGTCAGAAACGAGATCGTGCCCGTCGAGAGTCCACCGCCCAACAGCGAATCGAGTTCGTCGACGCCTGATGACAGCGTCGATATCTCGCCGTCGCGGTGGTAGGCGGCTGGATTCAGTGTCGGCCAGACGCACATCCCGCTGTTGTCGATTGTCACTGTATGCGGCCCACGGCGTGTTTTCGAGCCACGGAATTTGGGAACGGTGAGCATACGGCGGTCGGCTGTCGCCTCGAGTGTAATCACCGCATCAACCAGAAACTGCAGGTCGTCGTCGGTCACCGACTGTGCTGCCTGAGAGGTCAACACGACTGTCACACCTTGTGATTTCAGGAAGTCGATCAAACTCAACACCTGGGTTCGGAACTGCCGTTCGTCCGGCGCGAGATACCGAAGTTCGGTGACCGGATCGATCAACACGCGAGTCGGCTCGATCGTCTCGACTGTCTGGCGAATCTGTTCGACCAAAGGTGTGGTCTCGACTTCACCAGATTCGAACAGATCATATGCCTGGTCACCCTGAAACTCTTCGGCCGACGGTGAGAGATCCAGAAACTCGATGTGCTCTGTCTCGAGGCTGAACTGGGCGGCTGTCGTCTCGAGATAGGCAGCCGGTTCGCCGAGATTGATATACACTGCCGGCTCGTTGCTCGCAGTCAGAAAATGAAGCCCAAAGATGGTTTTTCCAGCTCCAGGTGTTCCGCGGACAAGCGTTGCTGATTCGGGCAACAACCCTCCGTTTAAGACGGCCTCAGCGTTTGGCACTCCGGTCTGTACTCGCTGCTGACCCGTCGAATCGCTCATATCTTTGTTTGGTGACCCCTCCCTAATAGGTTTACCCGGCTGTTATCGTTGTTTGGCTACTCAGTGGCGATTTCTGGAGAAACCCAGACGACAAAGCCATCGTCGGCTTTGACAATGCCGATTACGTGTTCATCGCCGGCTGTCGCCGTCTGATCGACCATCTGGGGGCTTACGTCCCGAACCTGATAGACTTCATCGACGATCCAGCCGAGTGTCGAATCACTCTCGGTGTGTTCGGAGTCTAATACGATAATCCGGTTTTGTTGGCCGTCTTCGCCGTTGTTAAACACCGTATTCGGGTTGATGATCGTCGTCGTCCGGCCACGGAGATCCATGACGCCTTCGACATGCGGCGCGGCGTTTGGAATCGGGGTGAGTTCGCCCGCATCGACGATCTCGTCAATTGAATCGATATCTACACAGTATGTGCCATCGCCCAGTTTGAACTCGAGGACTTGGGCCGGCTCCTCGAGCGTTTCACTGGAGGGGTCGGTCTCCGATTGATTTGTGGTGCCCTGTGACATACTCGATATCGTTCGAACACCTACATAACTGTATCTGCGACCGTATCAGATCTGGGTGTCCGCTGCTAGGAACTCTGGTCGTAGCACTCGGTAGCCTTTGAAACCAATTTCGGTGAGCTGTTCAGTTGGCTGTCGGTTCGGTTGGGTGCTCGCTGTCGACGACGCCACCAACCCAGGTTCCACGCTGGAACCAGACGACGGCGACGACAAACGACAGTAGCGCACCAACTGCATACGCCCACCATAGCCCTCTGACTCCCCATTCGAGCCCGCCAACGATGAGTCCGGTTGTCGGTATCGTATAGGCCCACCCGAACGCCAAGACGAGCGCGACTGGTATACGGAAAATCCACCGCGAAAGCAGCGACAGCACCATCGCCACTTTCGTGACGCCGGCTCCGCGGAAGCCGCCTTGGATCACCATCACCCCACCGAAGAACGCCCAGAAGGGGGCGATGATCCGCAGGAAGACGACTCCCTCGGCGATCACCTCGGGGTCGTCAATAAAAATACCAATGGCGGCGGCCGGAAACGCCACGACAAGCCCTGCGGCCGCAAACAGTATCGCCATCGTTGCGGCTGTGGCCTTCCAGACGACCTCGCTGGCTCGAGACGGTGTGTTCGCGCCGAGATTCTGACCGACGCCTGTCGCTGTCGCCTGGCCTACTGCCCCAGAGACGGTCCAGGAGACCGACATCAGCCGGACGCCGATGCCGTAGGCCGCAATCGCGGCGACGCTGAACTGTGCGACCAATCCTGCCATCACGACGGCTGCGAAGCTCCGAGCCCAGCCGTCGATCGTCGCCGGATAGCCGATTGCAATGAGTTTGTGTTGGATCTCCCAGTCGGGCCACAGCTCTCGAACGTTGAGTTCGACGCCGTAGCCGCCTCGAAGTAGGATGTAGATCCCGGCGACGACGGCCACCCCGCGGGCGATAAACGTCGCCACCGCCGCCCCCTGGGTGCCGAGTTCGGGAACCGGCCCCCAGCCGAGAATGAAAAACGGATCCAAAACCACGTTGAGTCCGGCCGAAAACACCATCAGCCACATCGCGGTTTTGGTATCGCCTGCACCCTGTAGGGCCGCCCGAAACGCGAAAAACAGAAAGATCAACGGCAGGCTCAGAAAGATGACTTCGATGTAGGCGAGTGCTTCGACGAACACCTGATCTTGTGCTCCGATGAGCCGGAGCAGCGGCTCACGAAACACAAACCCAATCGCCGCCAACAGCGACCCCACAACGGTCGTCAACAGCGCACTCTGAGCGACGACCTGATTCGCCTGTTGAGGATTACCCGCACCGATGTGCTGCGAAACGAGCGCAATAGTCGCAGCAGTGATCCCCATCGCCGTCGAGATGAACATCCACGACAGCGGAAACATCAACGAGACAGCCGCCACTGCGTCACCGCTCACACGGCCGACCCAGAACATGTCTGCCAGGTTGTAGAACGTCTGCAACAGGTTTCCCAACACCAGCGGCCAGGCCAGCGTGAGTAGCTTTGGGGTGATCGCCCCTGTCGTCATATCGACCGGCGAACTGCGTGCGCCCACAGCTCAGGCAGTCTGGATTGCCTCGACAGTCAACAGTCGGTCACTGGGCTCGAGGGCCGCCTCGAGGGCAACGGTCGCCACGCGCTCGACTGACAGCGGGCGGGCTTCTCCCAGTCGGCCAGCCACCGGCTCGAGGTCGTCGACAATACTGCACAGCCAGTTAAGCGGCTGCGGAAAATGCGGCTGGTCGGGCCCATAGACTGCCCCCGGTCGGAGCACAACCGTCTCGAGATTCAGATCCTCAATGGCCCGTTCGGCCCGGCGTTTCGATCGGAGATACGCCCGGCGAGCCGTTGGATAGTTGGCGGCCGACGACAGAAACACGAAGCTATCGCATCCCGCGCGTTCGGCCTCCAAGGCGGTGAGAATCGTCGAATCGCCGTTGAGTCGCTCGAAGGTCACACCCTCCTGTGGATGCTCGTGGGCGATACCGACACTGTGGATCACACAGTCGACTCCACGGAGGCGGTCTCGCCAGGCGTGAGGGGCGAACAGATCCGCGCTCGTCCACTCGATATCGTCTGCCCACTGGTCGGTCACACCCAGGTCGGGCCGACCGCCACGGGAGACGCTACGCACCTCGTGGCCTGCCTCGAGTGCCTGCCGACAGATCGCCCGCCCGATGAATCCACTACCGCCAACGACGAGAAGCCGTGCCATATTTCTCCTACGTTCGGTGGGTACCTGGGAGTTGTGGTCGCCTAATCAGGTAGCCGAGAGTTGTGGTCGCCTAATCAGACGAGTGTCTGGATCGTCGACAGTGCGAACACCGAACCGAGGGTGATCAGCACCGTCCAGGCGGCGATACTGGCGGTCATCCACAGTGCGGTCGCCCGCCGACTCGAGCCCAACCCGAGTGCAAAGACGGCTGCCAGATGAACGCCGGTAGTAACTGGTGAGGCAATCGCCAGGCCCGCCAGGCCGTATCGCTCCCAGAGCTGTTTGGCCCGCTGGCGTCGCTTTGAGGGTTCGGCATCGTCTTTTCGATTCTCGAGGTATGCCTCGAGGCGCTTGTGGGCCACAATAAGTCCGTAGATAGGCAAGAGGTTGCCACCAAAGGCCGCAACGGCGACCGCAACTGGCTGGAATCCCAACCCGACGCCAATCGGAATAACAACCAGAATCTCGAGCAGTGGCACGGCTGCCAACAGAACAATCAACCCATACCCACCGAGGCCGTCGGCGTCGGCCAACAGCTCGTGGGCCCACACCTCCGGGCTCTGGGCGAGTGTCTCGAGGCCGACGAGCGCAAGGCTCATGAGTGACTCGAAGCACGAGGCTCTTTAGGAAGTATCGAAATACCGCAGCAACACTGCGCCGACCGCTAGACCGTCCTCCGAATGTGGTGTTAGTTTGTCGCAGACTCAGTGGATTCGGCACCCTTGGCGTCTGTACGTTCGGCGGCCGCCGTCAGGAAGTTGTGGATCAACTCGTGGCCCACAGCCGTCAGGACGCTTTCAGGGTGGAACTGGACGCACTCGAGGGGGTGTTCGCGGTGCCGAACGCCCATGACAAGACGTTTTCCTTTATGATCGGTTGTCGCCGAAACCTCGAGACAGTTCGGAACCTCGGTTGCAATCAGCGAGTGATACCGCCCGGCCTGAAAGTTCTGATCGAGTCCCTCGTAGACTCCCTGGCGGTCGTGTTCGACCGGGTAGGCCTTGCCGTGGATCGGCTCGGGAGCGTGACCGACGCTGCCGCCGTACTCATAGACTGCTGCCTCGAGGCCCAAACAGACACCAAGCGTCGGCACTTCGGGGCTGACCTCTCGCAGGACGTCCATGGTGACGCCAACGTCACGGGCGTTTTTCGGATGTCCGGGCCCCGGACTGATGAGAATGGCATCAGGGGCTACGTTTCGAACTGCCTCGAGTGAGGCTGTGTTCTTGAGGACGGTTACTTCAATCGGTTGCATCCCACCGTCGCCGTCGGGGACGCGCGTCTCGGAGACGTACTCGACGAGGTTGTAGGTGAACGAATCGTAGTTGTCGACGAACAAGACTTTCATTGGTCGACCTCCTGTGGTTTGGCTGTGTCGTCCGTGCTTTCGGCCTCGATTCGGTCGATCGCAGCAAGCACGCCGTCCATTTTCTGTTCGGTCTCTTCGTACTCGCTGGTTGGATCGCTGTCGGCGACCAGACCGGCTCCCGCCTGGACGGTTATCACGTCCTCGCTGCCGGTGTGGTCGATAGTGGCCGTCCGGATGACGATCGCCAGATCCGCAGCGCCACCCCACGAGAAGTAGCCTACCCCGCCGCCGTAGACACCACGCGGCGTGCTCTCGAGGTCGTGGATGATTTCCATGGCTCGGACTTTCGGCGCGCCAGTGAGTGTCCCGGCCGGAAACGTCACGCGAGCGGCATCGAACGCGTCGTACTCGGCGGCCATGCGGCCTGTGACGGTTGATTCGATGTGCTGGACGTGGCTGTATTTCAGGACGCTCATAAACTCCTCGACAGTGACGCTACCGGGTTCGGAGACTCGCCGTACGTCGTTGCGTGCGAGATCAACCAACATCGTGTGTTCGGCGCGCTCTTTGCCGTCGGCCAGCATCTCGCCGGCCAGCCGGCGGTCTTCGACCGGGCTCGTTCCCCGTGGACACGTTCCGGCAATCGGATTCGAGACGATTTCGCGTCCCTGCACTGAAACGAGCGTCTCGGGACTGGCTCCGACAATCGAGTGTTCGCCGTGGGCCATGAGATACATGTACGGTGAAGGGTTGACCTCTCGTAGTGCTGCATACAGTCCCACCGAATCGACCGTTCCGGTCAGTTGGCGTCGGCGAGAGATAACCCCCTGATAGATGTCACCGTCGAGGACGTGCTGTTTGGCCGTTCGAACGGCGTCTTCGTACTCGGCTTGTGGGCCTGCGGTTTCCCCACTCCGATGAAATCCGCCCGTCTCGGGTTTGCTGGCGTCGGCGAGCGTTTCGGCAATCTCGAGGGCTTCGTCTCGGAGCAGGTCGTACCGCTGGCCGGCGTCGTCGTCGGCTCCAACAACGGGCGTACAGACGAGTTCGACCGTTCCCTCGGTGTCGTCAAACACCACCGTTCGGGTCGTAAGCGCAAACTGAGCATCGGGCAGACCGCTTTCGGGCCGCTCGAGGCCGACTTCCTCGAGTACCAGATCATACACCGTCTCGTGGGCCAGAAAGCCGACCAACCCACCCGAAAGCTGTCGCCGTGTCGTCTTGGGAAACCCGACGCGTTCGATGTCGGGAAGCCCTCGCCGGAGGCGATCAAGCACGTCGCCGTTAGTCGCATTATCACCACGGTAGGCATTGACGACCAACTCGCCGGCCGGCCCGAGGCGATCGACCTCAGTGCGGTCGGGGTACACCGAAATCACGGCCTCAGGATCGTAGCCCACAAACGAGTATCGCGCGTGACGTTCGGCGTCCGTTTCGGGTGCAAACGCCCCATCAGGATCAGAAGAAGCCGTTTTTTCAGCACTCTCGAGCAGGAAGTTGTGTGTACTTCGGTCGGCTAGTGCGGCGTACGCCGACAGTGGTGAGGTCTCGACAGCCAACTTGACGGCGAGATGGGCGACAACCGGCTCGCTTCGGTCGCCGACGAGTTCGACGAACTGCTCGCGGTCGTACTCGAGGCTGATGCGGTCGGCGACGGTCATGTTGGAACCTCCAACTCGCGGCCGGCGTTCTGGACGAACGTCGCCAGGGCGGTGTGGTCTTTGCGGCCCGCGGTGCGTTCGACACCCGAGGCCACGTCGACTGCGAACGGAGCGGCCACCCGCACGGCCTCGGCAACGTTGTCGGGTGCCAGTCCACCGGCCAAGATAACTGGTGACCTCAGCGTTTCGGCTATGTTGGCGGTTGCCTCCCAGTCGTGGGGTTCGCCAGTGCCGCCTGCGCCATCTTCTCGCGTTGAATCGACGAGAATGGCATCCGCGGCTTCGTCGAGATCCTGGGCGCGGTCAGTATCAGTGTAATCGATTGCCGGAATGACTTTGATTCCGGTTTCGGCCCGAATGTAGCCGATGTCTTCGGCGCTGAACTTGCCGTGGAGCTGGATCGCATCGGGACGAATCGCTCGAACGAGATCGACGGCGTGGTTGGCGTCCTCAGGCATGGTGACAAGCGTCGCAGTGACAAACGGTGGTACCTCGGCGACGAGTTCGGCTGCCGTTCGGCGATCGACTTCTCGTGGCGTATCGACCGATACCGAGGAGATAACACCGATGGCGTCGGCTCCGGCCTCGATTGCGGCCCGCAGATCTGCCGGATCTGTCAGTCCACAGATTTTCACGCGAGCCATTAGGCCTCCACGTCCGGTTTGGTGTTGGCTCGAAGCGCCTCGAGTTTCTCGGCTGCCGCACCCGAATCAATGGCGGCGGCGGCCGCCTCGACGCCGTCAACTAGGGAGTCGGCCTCTCCTGCAATGTAGATCGCCGCCCCCGCGTTGGCGAGAATGAGATCGCGTTTCGGGCCCTGCTCGTCGCCGGTCATGATTGCCTCGAGATCCGCGGCGTTCTCCTCGGGTGTGCCGCCGGCCACCTCAGCGATGGGTGCCGCCTCGAGACCGAGATCTTCGGCGGTCAGTGTGAACTCTTCGATTGAATCACCGGTAACTTCGGCGACGGTTGTCTCGTCGTGGATTGCGATTTCGTCCATGCCCGAACCGTGGACGACGAGGGCACGTTCGACCGGCATCTCGGTGAGCGCACGGGCGATAACTGAGACAAGCTCGGGATCGTACACGCCGAGCAGTTGGGCCTCGGCTCCGGCAGGATTGGTCAGCGGCCCGAGAACGTTGAAGATCGTTCGCATCTCGAGTTCCTTCCGTGGGCCGATGACGGCTTTCATCGCGGGGTGGAACACGGGTGCGAGCATGAAACCGATGCCGTCGCGTTCGATTGCGGCTTGGACAGCGGGCGGTTCGGCATCAACGGTGACGCCAGCGACCTCGAGGACGTCCGCACTCCCCGACGACGAGGACACCGAGTAGTTGCCGTGTTTGGCGATTGGAACGCCCGCGCCTGCGGCGACCAACGCAGCGGTCGTCGAGACGTTGATCGTATCGTAGTCGTCGCCGCCCGTCCCGCAGGTATCGACCAGCGGCGTCCGGTCGGGCCTGATGGTGCGGGCGGCATCCCGCATGCCCTGGGCGAAGCCGGCGATTTCGGCTTCGGTTTCGCCCTTCGCACGCAGGGCGGCCAACAGCGCACCGATCTGGGCTTCGGTGGCCTCCTCGAAGACGAGGCGGGCAGCCTCGCGTGCTTCCTCGACAGTCAACTCTTCGCCGTCCGTCACTCGCCGAATGTACTCCTGCATTGTTAGTCACCAGTGTATGAGTTCGTCTTGTGATGTACAACTCTGTACATTGGTAAAACGTTGTCGGCGGCCCGTGTATTTGTGAACTGCTCGCACACCGCAGGGCTATGCTGTGTCACTACTCAGACGCACCACGGGTAGCGTGGTGTGTCAGCATGTCTGAAACCGCCAGCCGGATCCGTGATTCGAAACCTTCAATTACGTCCCCCGGATACGATAGGATGCGTTCGAACACAACACCGGACAGGGTTTGTGGTCTAGTCTGGTTATGACACCTCCTTGACATGGAGGAGGCCGGCAGTTCAAATCTGCCCAAACCCACTTTCTGCATTTTCATCGTATGCAGCCGCGCAGACGGCGAATTACAGTTTATCCAGCGGCTCCACTATCCGACAAACAAACTCGTCGGTCAGTTCAACTCTACGCGAATTTCGTTGTGGCTCACATGGAGATACTGCAGTAGATCTGCTGCCCCGGTCAACTCAACGGTCAGTGGTTGGTCTGGCGCGTAGTACTCGAGGTCGAAATTGCCGCCGACATCAAGACTGTTGGCAACAACCGAGCCGATGATGTCGACGTTACCATTGAGTTCGATATCGGCATCAGCCGCATAAACAATCGCTTCAAACTCTACAGTGCCTCCGCCTTGACCCTGACTGTCATCGTTATCGAGGAAGCCATCAGCTACATAAAAGACGTTCCGCTCCGGTTGCGGATCTGGGTCGCTCGAGCCGACGTACGCATTACCCTGGGCCCGAAGCGAACCGTTGACGTAGTAGGTGACGCCGTTTTCTGTACTCGTATCAGTCACGGTTATTTCGTTGCTCTGGATATCGAACGTGCCGTCTACCACAATCGTCACGTTGCCATCGCTGGTGTCGATCTCGAGGTTATCCGAGAGGGTGAGATCACCGTCGACGTAGTAGGTGCCAGCAGTGAGTGTGTCGTTCGTTCCGGGCCACTCGGAGCCTGATTCGTTGGCTTCCTCGGCTTTCGTCTCGATCAGCGGTCGTGCAGACCGATGCTGGGTGTTGTCGCGGATCGGTTCTTCGATTTCTGCGTTCCCACTGGCATCGTAGGTGCCTCGAACCGACAATGAGGTATCGAACGTCACTTCCTCGGGAATAGTCAGCGTCGTCACAACCGTCTCGTTGCTGTGATAGAGTTCTGTATCACCGTCTGCTCGTTGCGAAAAGAACGTATGCCAGCCTTCATAATAGTCGCTTTGAATCTTGATTTCAATCGTTCCTTCCTCGAGTGGCGTGGGGAGCTCCGCGATGGGGTCTTGTCCGACATCAAGCGGCGTAATTTGGCCGCCGGCCTGCCCACCGACTGCCCCCTCGCCGTCGACCTGGATGATTGGCAGCGTTAGTGTCGTCCCTCGGTAGTAGTACTCCGGCGGCGAGGTCATCGTGCTGTTGTCTCCGCGTTTCGTCCAGATGCCGCCGCTCTGATAGGCCACCTCCCGATTGTTCCCTTCATACACAATCGCACCCAACTCCGTCTCGAGCAGTTCCTCGCGGCTCTCGTTGGTGACGTTCGTCAGTGTCATCGTGCCCGAATCGGGCCGGACGGTGACTGTCCCCTCCTGTGTGGTACCGAGGCTAAAGCGCTGGGAGTCGGCATCGCCCAACGCGACGAGACTGGCTTTCGAACTCAGATGTGACATCCCGTTTTCGACGTTGCTGGATTCGGCATCCGAGATGAGGTCTCCGAGTGCAACGCCACCGCCGACAAGCGCGATGCCGATTGCGGTCATCGAGAGCCCGAGAATCAGTACCGTCCCCAACACCTCTGATTGGCTGCGATCAGACGACTCGAGCCACCCTCCGGCTGCTTTTTCGCTCGCTGGTTCGCTCGGTTTTTCGGCCGCCGGATCGTCTTCCGGTTCGGCCGGGCGAGTAAGGTGGCTGTGGCTCGTCCACCCGACCAGCCGCCGGAGTCGTCGAGCGATCTGCATGCACACCGATACATTCTTGAGCCTGATAAACACTCTCTCGAGCCTATCAGTGTTGAGAATGGTTCGTATCGGACTCGAAGACAGACACACAAATTGCCAATATACTGATTAGTTTGGCTGTGGTAGCCCAATTGGATATGGCCGATAAAACACACCACGAGACGACACTGTCGCGGTCGGACGCTGGCGAGTACCTTCGGTCGTTAGGCGTCGGCCTCGGTGACAAAGCCGACGCTTGGACGGTTCCCGTTGGAAACAAAACCGTCGAGACACACCCCGATTCGACACTCGACCTCGAGATGACCGTCGACGAACGCTCCCGACTTATGGGTAATGATGTCACAGAAGTAACAGTGCAACTCAGCTGGAATGAACGTGAAGACTCACCCGAGGAGGACGCACGATGATCCTCCAGGCAGCAGTCACCGGCTCGCTGACGGTGTTGCTGGTCAGTCTGATTATCGGCACCATCGCCATCTATGCCGGTGCTCGGCTCATTATTGATGCCGATACTGGCATCGCGCGGGCAGCGGTGACCGCGCTGCTCGGGGCGTTGGCGTGGGCGTTAGTGAGCTTTTTCGTTGGCTGGATTCCCTTCTTGGGGCCGCTGCTCACGCTGGTTGCATGGGTCGGTGTAATCAACTGGCAGTATCCCGGAAGCTGGACGACCGCCGCAGGCATTGGTCTGATCGCATGGCTTGTCTCTGTGGCCGTGCTTGTCGGCTTGAGCAGTCTTGGGATCATCGGCGTCGAAGCTCTCGGCGTGCCGACCTAACCCTCGAGGTGGCCGAAAAAACGCATCCAGCAGATCTTAGACGTGTTCCGACAGAAACTCGACAATCTCTCGGTAGGCTTCGATGCGGTTTTCGAGTTTGGTAATTCCGTGGCCCTCGTCGTCGAAAATACGTGTCTGGACGGCAACGCCCTGTGTTTCGACCTCTGCTGCAATCTGTTCGGCCTCGCCGACCGGCACCCGTGGGTCGTTTTTTCCATGCAGCACAAACAGCGGGGCTGCGATTGATTCGACGTTGTTGATTGGCGAAATCGATTCGAGAAACGCACGGTGCTCGGCCAGCGAGCCGTATTCGGCCTCCCGGAGTTCGCGCCGCCATTCGCCGGTGTTTTCGAGAAACGTCACGAAGTTGGCGATACCGACGATATCGACACCTGCGGCCCACAGTTCGGGATACTCCGTCATCGCTGACAGCACCATAAAGCCGCCGTACGACCCGCCCATCGCCACGATTCGCTCGTTGTCGACTGCGGGATGGTCATAGAGCCACTTGACGGCCGCCTTGAGATCCCGAACGGAATCCATCCGCTTTTCGACATCATCGAGTGCGGCATACGCCTTGCCGTAGCCTGCCGACCCTCTGACGTTGGGCTCGAGGACGCCGTAGCCGTGAGCCAAGAGGTACTGTTTGAGGCTGCTAAAGGAGGGCCGACGCTGGGATTCGGGCCCACCGTGGATATCGACAATCACGGGCGTGTTCCCAGAGCCGGTGTCTGTATCCGGCAGCGAGAAGAACGCCGGAATCTCTCGGCGATCAAACGTTGGATACCGAACCAACTCGGGAGCCACAAACGTCTCGCGTGGAATGCCGGCTGTTGGTGCGTCGGTCCATCGTTCGCTCTCGCCAGTCGTGATATCAACGACATGGATGTTGGCGTTGTCAGTACTCGAGGTCGCCGTAATCGCGAACCGCTCGCCGTCCGGCCCGAAGCTAATCCCGCCCGAGACGCCTCGAGGCAACGTAGGCGTCGGAAGGGGGTTGATCTGATCGGGGCCTGTCAGGTCACCGCACGTCCATTCGGTGTAGCCCTCGACGTTGCGACCGTAGACGATTCGTCGAGTGTCTTCGTCAATAGCAAACCCCCCAACGTTCCACTCGTCGCGCTCGTGGTGGTCTGTGCTACCTGTTTCGACCACAGACCACTCGCCGGTCGAAACGTTGAGCCGCTCGAGTCGGAGCGTATCGGTCTCGCGGTCGGTGACCACATAGAGGTTCTCACCGTCAGGGCCCCAACTCGGCGAGTTGTACCGCACTGTCCCTTCATGTGGTGTGAGATGCTCACACTCGCCGGTTGCGATCTCGAGGACGTATAAATCCTGGTCGTATCCCGAGTAGGCCTGGCTGACGATCAGTCGGCTGTCGTCAGGACTCCAGCCGGCAAGCGAGAGCCAGCCGTCACCCTCGAAAACCAGATGGGCCTCCTCGCCGGTCGCCTCACGGTGCTGAATATACACATCGAAGACGGATTCGTCTCGGCGGTTCGACGTAAAGGCAAACTGCTCGCCGTCATGGCTCCAGCCGCCCCAGCGGTGTTTGGCCTCGGGATGGTCGGTGAGCTGTTGGATCTGTCCGTCGGTGAGATCCAGGCGGTGAAACTGGGTGCGTTCGTTACCGCCGTCGTCCTTGCCGAAGATGATCTCGAGGCGTTCGGGCGAAAACGACCCAAAGGTAATACGCTCATCGAAGAACGTCCGCTGTTGGGGCCACTCTTGGGCGGCCTCGAGCGTCCAGAGCTGTGGGGTGCCGGTCGTGTTGAGTCGGAAACAGAGCCGCTGGCCCTCCGGGCCCATCGAGGGGCCGAACGCGCTGCGGATGTTGAGATAGCGTTCGATATCGTACACACGCTCTGTGTGTTGCGGCTCGACAAACCGTTTCGGGTCGGATCGCCGGGGTTTTTGTTCGCCGCTTGCTGACTGGGTGGTATGCGAATCGCGCTCGTCTCGCTGTATACGCTTCATACGCGGGATACGTTCGTCACCCGGCGGCTGGCCCGGCTGGCGGGGCTGTTGGCCGAGCGCGACCATGAGGTTCATGTGTTGTGCGGACGGTGGTGGGACGGCTCGCATCCCACGTTCGAACAGGACGGCATTACCTACCGAGCGGTCGACGGCGATTTTTCCTCGCGGCTTTTCGTCTCGAAACTCCCGTTTGCCCTCCGACGAACCGGCCCCGATGTGGTTCACGTTCCAAACAGTCCGGTCGGCCACGCTCGGGCAGCCAAAGCCGCCTGTCGGCTCTTGCGTGTGCCGGTTGTTGTTGATTGGTGGGCCGACCAAGTCGGCGAGTCAGACGCCGAGTACCGCAAACTCCTCAAGGGTGCCAACGCGATTGTTGTACCATCTGAGACGGTCAAAACAGCCGTCCGCAAACACGGCGGAACCGACAGCGATATTCGAAAAATACCGCCGAGTATCGACTTTTCACTTGTCGAATCAGTCGAGCCTGACGACCGGATAGATTACGTCTACAGCCGCCGGCTTGATGCCGATGCCAACGTCGAGACGTTTCTGCTTGCGTTAGCCGAACTCCGAACCCGTCAGTGGCAGGCGGCAGTGATCGGTGACGGGCCCGCCCTCGAGGACGCCAAACGGACGGCCAAAGACCTCCGTATTCACGAGCAGGTCGCTTTTGTGGGGAACCTTCCGGAAGCCGAGCGCGTCGCGACGTTCAAAGGCGCACAGGTGTTCGCTCAGACTGCCAGCCACGAGCCGTTTGCCACCGAGTTGCTGTGGGCGCTGGCCTGTGGCTGCGTTGGTATCTCCGAGTATCAACACGATTCTGCGGCCCACGAACTGATCGAACGCAAATCCCGGCTGCCCAACACGCGGGGCAGTCTGGTCTCGACACCCCAAGAGCTGGCCGAAGCAATCATTGCAGCCGAATCGATGGCCCACCAGACGGTGAACTCGAACTACAGCGTCTATGACCACGAGCCGGTCGTCGATCAGTATCTCGAGTGTTATGAGGCAGTGATCGACGACTACGGCCTGTTTTGAGTGTCGTTTTTACTCGTAGCGTTCGCGTTCGGTTTGGACAACCGTTGGGCCCCACTGCTCGCAGAAAGCCCGTGCGATCGCCCCCATCTCGCGCATACACTGTCTGGGTGAGACGAACTCGAGGCCAGCCGCCACAGACGCCCAGGGTTCGCCCTGTAAGATCTTCCGAACCAACAGCCGTTCTTGGCGATCCGAAAGGCCGACTGCCCCACTCGAAAGCTGGGCCATCGCCAGCGTCCGGAACACCTGTGGGGCTGCCTCGTAGGTTCCCGGCCCGTAGCCAACGCCCGCGACAACTCGCCACTCGCGCGCTGAGAGGTCTACACCGTCGGCCTCCGGCGATCCAGCAGCCCTGATGGCGGCCCGAACAACCGCTGCATCGAGTTCGGAAAGCACGTCGCTCAACATCGGACTGATTCGCTCACCGAACCACGCTGTATGCCGGGTCACAAGCGCCTGGCCCGCCGCAGAGCAGGCCCGCAGCATGAGCGCCGAGTGTTCGCCGCTGCGGTCGTTGGCGGTGATCGACAGATGTACCGTCCGGTAGCCGTTTTTCGCCCAAAAATCGACGAGCGGTGGCGTTGCTCCGAAGCCGACGCCGAACCAGTCAATGCGGTCGGCAAACTCCGTGTGACACTCCTCGAGCAACTGCGAGCCAAGCCCTTGTGAGCGAACAGCCTGATGGGTCGCAATCCGCATCACACGGTAGCCGACCGGCTCGGCGGCTGTTTCGTCTCGCAGTTGGCTCGTCAACACGTCCGGAAGCATGTTGCCGCGGACGCGCTGGCCCTCATACATCGAGGCTCGCAGGGAGGCCTCGAGTCCGCCCTCACGAACCAATACGGCCACAGCAACGATGCGGCCCTCGTATTCGAGTGCGCGAATCGCGATGTTTGGCCCGTCCAGCAGCCGGAGGATATCGGTCGGTTCGGTTCGGTAGTGAGCAGCAACGAGCAGGCCGACTACTGACCGGAACAGCTGTTCATCGTCGGCGAGTTCAGGCTGGCTAATCTGTCGATAGACGGTCGTCTCGAGGCTCGCCGTCTCGATGAGTTGCTCGACGGGCGGTCGGGCATCCAACAGCAGCGTTCGAAACAGCCATGACTCGAGGGGGTCGCCACGAGCATACCGAATTGGTTCGTGGAGTTCAATCTCCGCAACTGAGTTGTCACTTGCGGCCAGCCGTTGGCGAAACCGCACTGCAAAGCCGCGGCCGGTTCCCTCATAGCCGTGGACGGTCGTACAGAACGCCACCGACGGGGCCTCGAGAAACCGGCTCAAAACCGCAACCGGGATGGCCGCAGCCTCGTCGACGATGGCAACGTCCACCGACCCAGCGTGGTCGGCAGCCTCGGGTGGTCGGCAAAACCGGATTCGGCCGCCGCCAGCGGTACGAAGACAACGAGGCTCCGAGTTGTCTGCCAACGCATTGAGCTCCTCGAGCAGTGTTTCGGCTCGCACAAACAGCGGTCGTGTGTTTTCGAACGTAGGTGCGGTGACAAGCACCTCGGAGCCGTCGGCCGCAAGCGCACCCGCTGCCAGCCCGGCTGCACTGGTTTTCCCCCGGCCCCGGTCGGCCTCAACGACGACCGCATGGCCTGGGGCCGAAAGCACCGACAGCCCGGCGACCGTCCGGGCTTGGTCGGCGGTCAGACAGGCCTCGAAGGCGGCGGCGGGAAACGGTGTGTCTGTTCGAATCGGCGGTGGTCGTGACTCGAGTAAGTGTTCTTCTGTGGGATGTGTCAACCCATCGCGCTCGACTGACACGGTCAGCGAGCCGTCACCGGCTGTCTCGAGAGTAAGAATGGCGACACCTGGGTGTGTTCGGAGCGTCTCGACGAGCCGTTTTCTGAACCGATTGCCGACCGCTGCGCGGTCGAACGGCGGCGCAAGAAGCTGGTCGACGAGTGCGTCCAACCGCCTCGGAAGTTCCGCAAGCGGCGGAACGAGCAACACCAACAGCCCGCCACCGTCGACTGCACCGGTCAGTTGGCCTAACGCGGTCGCTGAAAACCCCTCGTGGCAATCAAAAACGACGATCTCGCGGGTTGTCCCAAGGAGTTGGTCGGCCTGGTGTGGCTCGAGGCGATGGTACCGGAACCCCTCCCGTGTGGTGACGAAACTGACTGTCTCGTCGTTTGGGTCTGCGGTCTCGAGTAGGCTGTAGGCGGCGTCGATGCCGGCCTCTCGTGAGCCTGCGAGAACGACCAGCCGACGCTCGTTGGTTCGGCGGGCTTCGTTGCGCAATGCCGTGATGAGCCCGTCGAGTCTCATATGGGTGGATTCGCCAGCCGACCGAAGGTTCTTTCGCTGTGAGTGGCGGTGGCTGGGGATTCGGGCCGAAACCACGTGACAAAAATGATAAAGACAATACACAATGGGGTCTGATGGGTCTGAAAAATCGGTTGTAGTGGCCACTGGGGAGTGGCCCAAACGCCTTTTCGGCTGGGCGTGGCCAATAGATTGACAGATGTTTTATGACTACTCGAAACGGCTCGGTCAAATGGTATCGACACGCTGGGAGAATGCGACACACGGTTCGGCCACTGGTTCAGCATCAGCCGCGGCTGCTGTGCCGCCGGCGACAACCGAGGGCGTTGACCGGCAGCTGCTCACCGACGGCGGCGAAGAAACTGAAGACGGCGATGAATCAGACGACGAAGGCAGCGACGAGGAGATGCAGCCACCCCAACAGGAAGGCCAAGAAGGTGTCGACGCCCAAGAGACTGACGACACCGAAGACGAGCAGGCAGAGGCCGAAGAATCCGAGGAAGAAGCCGAGACAGAACAGCAGGAAGCCGAAGAAGCCGAGACAGAACAGCAGGAAGCCGAAGAAGCCGAGGCAGAACAGCAGCAAGCCGAGGAAGACGAAGCCGTCGTCGACGTTCCGCAGAGCGATATCGAAAGCGAGGGTGCCGAATCAGACGAGAGCACAACTGTGCTGTTTCTCGATATTTACGGGCTGGATCTAGATCTGCTCGGTCTCGAGGTGCAGCTTCATCAGGTCGTCCTCGATGTGTTTGCGACCGAAGGCGACGGCAACCTGCTGGGCAATCTGCTTTCTTCGGTCGCCGGACTCACTGACCCCGGTGGCCTGTCAGATCTCATGCCCGATGGTGGACTCTCGGGGATGTTGCCCGAGGACGGTATGCTTCCGGAGGGTGGTATCTTGCCCGAAGACGGCATCGGGAGTGCCGTTGGGTTCGGTGGCGAAAAAGAAGACGGCGAAGACTCGGAGGGACGACTCTCGTCAGCCGCAAGCAGCCTTCGGGAGGCGGTTCCTGACCTCCCACTCAAACAGTTGCTGATTGAGGTGATCGCTGGGGTGATCAAACAACTGCTCGAGTCGCCTGAAAAGGACGCTTCCGGTGAGGACTCATGAGCGAAACGAACGGCCGAATTGACTACAGCCGGCTCGTGAGTGAGATCGACTTTGCCAACGCGCTTGAGGGAACGCGCCTCGAGGCGTACACCGACGCCGACAGCGACGGCGGCCTCGGCAGTCTCGTCGGTGGCTGGGTTGGCGCAAGCGTCGGTCGGTTCGTCGGGATGGCACTCGGCCAGGTCGCCCAGGAGTTAGTTATCGACGAACTGTTCGGAACTGCCGACGAATCATCCGAGGATGAATCAGCGGCCGAAGCCGACCAGCCGGCAGAAAGCGAAGCGTCAACTGAAACGGACGGAGAGCCGGCGGAGGCGGATGCAGAATGACGACACACAGTCTGCGGTGTGGTGATTATCCATGACCGACAGCAACAGCCTCGAGTTGATCGAACAGAACGTCCCCGAGAGTCTGGGCGACGAACTCGAAGAAAGCGAACTGGGCACGCAGGTCGGTGGCTCGTATGGCGAACAGGCCGGCCGCGAACTCGGCCAGCAGGTCGGCGCAACGCTGGAAGACCGGTTCCGCTCGCGTCTGGATTCGGGTGCGGATCTCACCAGCGCACTCCGGGCAGCGATTGTGGCACTCCCTGGGGCGATCATGAGCGCGCTGCCCAGCGGCTCTTCGCCGGGCGGTGTGGTCGAGGATGTTAAAACCCGAATCAAACAGGACGCTACCTCGCTGCTTTCCGACACAGTGGCCGACGACCCGGCCGACGAGGCTGACGAGGAGCCCTCGGCCGACGCCGACTCGGTTCCGGGACTGCCCGACAGCGCCGATCAACTCCGCGAGGAGACGATTCGTGATCTCCTCGAGGTAATGTCCTACCGTGATATCCAATCGACGGCCACGGAACTCGATATTCCGGCCAACCAGAGCCACGAGGAGATCATGGACGACATCGTTACGCATTTCACCGCTGACGGCTCTGCTGAGGAGTCCGACGCGTGAGCGAAGATCTCGACACTACGGTCGAGACGCTGTTCGAAGATCTTTCGGCAGCGCTCGAAGACCACTCATCCGACACCGCTGAGCGATCGGATGACCTCGAGGCGGTAGCCGAACGCGCCGCCGAACTCGTCGCCGAAACTGAGATCGCTGATCTGCTGGCAGCAGTTGGGCTTGATGCGGCTGATGGGCGGCCAGAATCGCTGCTGGAAGCCGTTGGGAGTGGTGACCCACAGCATGTTGTTGTCCTCCGGTCGCTGCTGACTGCCTCGAGGCTCCCGCGGCCGACGGCTAATCACGAACACCTCGTCGACGAACTGTCCTCGCTTGTCGAGCCGCGAGCAGACGCCTCTTTGGACGGAGAGGCAACTGACGAATCTCATAGCGAAACCAAAGAGACTGAAAGCGACTCCGAAGAGACTGATAGCGAAACCGAAGCCGCGGATGACGATTCCGAGGCCACAGCAGACAACGAGGCATTGACGGCGTCACTCCGAGATCGCTTCCAGTCGGAACTCGAAGACACCCTGGATATCTTCGAGCAGATTCCAGAACTCGGAGCGATCACAGCCGACGACGATTCCGACGCCCAAGCGGATGCTGAAAAAACGGATACGGCTCAAACAGCAGACGACGATGACAGCACCGAAGATACTGACGACTCGAGTCGCTCGAGCGATGGCACCCGCTGGCAGCCTGGCGGCGGCAGCCAGCGAACAACCCACTCGACGATCCCAACCACGGGACGGCGGGATATCGGCCGATCCGGGCAGTTTTCGTCAATGCGTGGTTCGACGGTCTCGAGGCGGTGAGTCTCAGTGTTCGGTTGGGCCGGTATCGCTGCGGCGGTATTTCTCGAGTCGGCGGTAGCCGATTACTTCGCCCTCCTTGTCGAGTTCGATCTCGTACTGGCCGAGAATGTCCTGGGTGTCGGGCACTGATCGGCGTTCGATAATCTCGACGACCGCTCGCCAAGATTCATCGTTCCGTGTAACTTCGATAATGCCGTCGAGCCCGCGGCCGATCACGTCGGTCGACAACTCGATAACCTGGTTCCGCACCTCGATGATTCCTGCCGTATCGCCCTCCCCGTCGAGCGAGGACGCTGACTCGCTGTTTTCGTCAGCGTCTTTTTCGCTGGCTTCGGCGTCGGATTCCTCGGTTGTCTGGGGCTCGACGCCGACATCTCCGGTCTGTTCGGCGACCGCCTCGTCATCGGCTTCGATTGTCGCCGGTTCGTCTGTTTCAACTGATTCCTGTTGTTCCTGTTTGTCCTCCTCGGCCGACCCGTTTTCTTCTGCAGTCTCGGCTTCGCCACCGTCTGTCCGGGGGTGGCTGGCTGTGCGTGATTCGTCCGTGTCATCGACTGTTGAATCGGCTGTCATAGTCCGGTGTGTGAAAAATCGCGGTTTGCAAACGGGCTGTGGTGTGGTTACGTTACCTCGGGGTACTGTGCTTGGGTGGCTGGCGTCCGCCGGATCTCGAGATCGCGGAGGTCATCGAGGTCTCCCTCCTCGACGACTTCTTCGATCTTGGATATCTCGGCGGCGTAGTGGAGGAACGTATCGACCGAGGCCACGACGATCCGCGCCTCAATGGTGAGAATCTCGATGCCGACCACCGAGATCCGCGCCCAGATGTCGATTACAATTCCCTTATCCAGGATGCGGTCGAGCACGTCCGCCAGACTGTCTGCGGCTGGTCGTTCAGAGGGCATACTATTTGAGAGTTCTGTCAGCTATTTAGCTATCGTGGCCGCAAACACGACTGTCGAGTTAAACCGCCGTTTATGCCCTACAAACGACGTATTTGACTGCTCACTGTATCGAACACACTGTCAAACCTACCATTTCGCCGTCATAGTTTAGCGTGTCGACGTGGTAGCCACACACAGTGTGTCTATGAACTCTGAACAGTCCTCCGCTCGCCACCGTAGTCGCCGGCCATGAGTTCGAACCTCTATACGTACGGCGTCATCGAACAGGACTCGATCGAGATCGACCGGACGGGCGTCAACGACTCTGCGCCGATCAAAACCGTCGACTACCGGTCACTATCGGCGGTCGTCAGCGAGATCGACGAGATGGAACCCGAACAGACCGACGACAACGCCACCGCCCACGACGAGGTGCTTCGGGAACTCCTCGAGTCGAACGGCGGCCGAACGGTCGTCCCCATGCAGTTCGGGATGGTATTTAAAAACGCGAACACGCTGAAAAACGTCCTCCGAAACGGCCGCGTCGCGTTCCGTCGGTCGCTCAACGACTTTGCAGGAATGGTCGAACTCGGCGTCAAACTCGTCACGAAAGGCGACGCCAGCGTCGACCGACCGGCCGTCGTCGAGGACGTATCCGGCCGACTCCGCGAGGTGGCTGATACCGAGGCAGCCAACGATCTGTACAGCGACCGACTCGTGTTCAACCGGGCGTATCTCGTCGACCGCGACAAGCAAGGGGCGTTCGATGATGCGGTGGGCGAGATACGAGACGAGTACGGCGAGGTGCTCCACGTCCAGTACAACGGCCCGTGGGCTCCGTACAACTTCGTCGACATCGAGATCAGCGCGGGGGGTCGCTGATGTTCATTCTCGATGACCTGCTCGTCAGACCGTTCATGTCGATTCTGGAGGCGATCCACTCGATGGCGATCAACGAGCGCTA
>LKML01000035.1 GCA_001563795.1 Haloferacaceae archaeon B1-Br10_E2g22
CGCTCGAAATGGTTGGTTATTGTGTGAATAACTCAGTCCTTTCGAGCCGAGGACCAGGGTTCAAATCCCTGATCGAGCATTCCATTCTACCGCCGTATTGCGATTATTGGCTGTGAACTCAGAGTTGATAGCCCTGATTCAGGCCAACTCAGTTCAAAAGGTTCAGCATCTGGGCACGAACCCTAAACGCCAGTGGATGTAACGGCCGAATGCGACTTCTTGAGTCTGTATCCAAACATCATTGTGACTCATAACGTGAACTCCCGAACGGTGCGCTGTGACTGTCACAGCGACCGATCTGTCTGGGTTGGAATACAGCATCTTCCGAGGGACCGTTTTTCCCTTCGGTGTCGTACTCTTTTCGGGTGGAGTAGTGCTCGTCCTACTTGAGCGAGTTCCTGGGGTAGAGAACGTATTCGTCGGGGAACACGACCGTGGCGAGGTTCTTGATGCCGAGATAGATCCCTGCCACGCCGTCGTCCGCCGAGTCGTTCGTTTCGAGTTCGACTTTGCAGACAAAGTGCAGCTCCCATTCCTCACCGTTCCAGACCGCTCGAACATTCTGCACCTGGTTGACTTCCGAAAGGTCAACGTTCGGGCGGGTCTGGTACTCGCAGAGGAGTCCTAGGGTGCCTCAAGTCGCAATATCGGTGCGGCATCAGCATCAACCGCAACAAACAGTGCGTCACTGTCGGGCGGCGAAACCACATCACGGATACGCCAGTCTTCGTCGGCCAACAACGGTTCGATCTCCTCGAGTTGCCGACCCTCAACGCGAAACCGCCCCAGATACGCTCCTGCAAGATTTCCGACGAACAGATCGCCCTGCCACGCGGTGTGGCTGCCCTGATAAAACGTCATGCCGGCTGGCGGAAAACCACCAGAACCACACTCCCAGTAATACACTGGATCAACGACATCATCGCGCTCGTCAGGCCGGTCGCCGACCCCCGTGTTCGTGCCGTATCGACAGCCGTAGTGGGCAATAGGCCAGCCGTGATTGCCGCCTTCTTCTATAATCACGAGTTCGTCACCGTCACGTTCGCCGTGATCGCTGGCCCACAGGTCGCCTGTTTCGGGATGCACAGTCAATCCTTGGGTATTCCGAAGGCCGTAGCTGTAGATCCCATCGCGGGCCTCCGAGTCGTCGACGAATGGATTGTCTTCGGGTATCGACCCATCTGGTTCGAACCGAAGGACAGTCCCAAGGTCGTTCGTCAGATCCTGCGAGACATGGTCGGGGCCGAAATCCTTGAATTGCCGGTCGCCAACAGTCATATACAGCATTCGGTCAGGGCCGAAAGTGACCCGCGAACCGTAGTGGTTCGACCGATCGACAAACGGTTCGGCCCGATGTAAGACTTCGAGGTCAACAATCGCGTTGTCTTCGCGGTTCAAGCGGCCTCGAGACAACTGTGTCGTCGTCTCGCCGTCGTCATTGGCGGCCGAGTAGGTGAGATACAGCCACGGCTCGGTTGAAAACTCTGGGTGGGGTGCCACATCCAACAGCCCGCCTTGGCCGGCTGAATCCACATCCGGAACGCCCGAAAGCTGCGTACGGCTGCCGTCTTCACGGTCGATAAGCGAGAGTCGACCCATATCGCGTTCAGTGACGACAAACCGGAAATCATCAGGCAAGACCGCAAGTGCCCACGGGTGGCTCAGTCCGTCGATCACCGTCCCGACAGAAACGTCATCGGTGGCCTCGACAGGCGGCTCCGAATCAGAACCCGAACAGCCAGCAAGCCCGACAATACTCACCCCGGCAGCCGAAAGATACTGTCGTCGATGCATACGTATCGTTGCGACGCAAGCCGAATAAACCCGGCGCGTCCACCGATGGAGTTAGGCGACCAGAGAGCAACTATCCGGCCGAATGGACGACCACACACACGACCCGTCGGTCGCCCCACCGCTCGCCGGCGAGCCAACGGGTTGGAACCCTCATATCGGGGTGTGGGAACATGGAACACTCCGACTGGCAGTACTGTATGGTGTCCGGTTTTTCAACGCCGGTGAGTATCATGCTTCGCACGACTGTTTCGAACACGAGTGGTACAACTACGGCAGCGGCACCGTCGAAAGTGCTTTTCTCCACGGGATGGTTCAGGTCGCCGCCGGCGTCTACAAACACGTTGATTTCGAGGACGACGGCGGCATGCGGAGTCTCTTTTCGACTGCCCTTCAATACTTAGCTGGCGTGCCGGCGGATTTCTACGGCGTCGATCTCAGAACGATCAGAACGACACTTCAGACAGCGATCACAGACCCAACGACCCTCGAGGGGTGGCAACTCACAGTCGACGACGAGACACCGGTAGCCACCCCGGCAGACAGAGCGTACCTCGAGAGCCACTAGCATCAGTCGGACGGCAAGACAGACCGCGGGGCTCAAATGTCCCGACGGCCTGTCCGTTTTCAATGAGGATCTACGAACTCGGCGAGGGAACACCCGAACTCGCCGTTGTTGGCGGCATTCACGGCGACGAACCGTGTGGCCCGCTGGCGATCGAGCAACTGCTTGCCGAAGAGCCGGCCGTCGAGCGGCCAGTCAAATTCATCATAGCCAACGAGGAGGCACTCAAGGCTGGCCAGCGGTATCTGGATGCTGATCTCAACCGCGTGTTTCCGGGAGATGCTGAGGCTGAGGCTCACGAACGCCGGCTTGCACACGACATCGCTCGAGAGATTCAGGGCTGTACAACCCTTGCTCTCCATTCGACGCAGTCGACCTCGAAACCGATGGGTGTGATTCGGTCGGTTGACGAAGTCGCTCGTGCGATTTATCCGCGATTGCCGGTCGACGTACTCATTGAGACGGATGCCCACACTGCGGGCCGCCTCATCGAGTACCCACATACAATCGAAGTCGAATGCGGCCTCCAGGGCACTGATGAGGCTGCCAAAAACGGCTATGATCTGATACGGGCGTTTTTGGCTGCGACAGGTGCGCTGGCAGTTCCAGACGCAGACAGCCGGTTCGATACGCCTGATCCAGAGGAGGTTCACGTCTTTCGGCTCCAACAACCGATTCCAAAACCAGACGGCAACAGCTATGAGGTGTTTGTGACGAACTTCGAGCCAGTCTCCGAAGGCACGGCGTTTGCAGCCGTCGACGGCGAGACGTTGTACGCAGAGACTGATTTCTACCCGGTGTTGTTCTCGCCAAACGGCTATGAGGATATCTTCGGCTACGTCGCCGAACGGGTCGGCTATGTGAGCTAACTATTCGTCGCTGAGTTCGACGAGCGTCAACGACCGATCCAACAGACAGTGGTCGTGCGGCGGGTCTCCCTCGACGGAGGCAATCCGATACTCGGTTTCGAAGTCTGCACCGTCGGGCACACAGAACTCGTGGCTCGGGCAATCGGTGTGTGGACACGGCCCTTCGAGGCTGGCTTTACTACCAGCGTAGGCACCACGTGAAGAGACGTTGGCCCGTACTGGTGCGGGTTCGACTTCGACGGCTCGAACGCCCCTGTCGTGGAGTGCACACTCGAGCAACTGGGCGTTTTCGCGGATTTCGGTGATACGGTAGCGTTTGCCAGCTGTGAGATTCAAACACTGACTCCGATACGGACAGCCCTCACAGCCCGGAGCTTCGCCTCGGTAGACGAACTCCCGGTCGGTTTCGGCAAGCCGGTCGCCAATAAGTGTGACAGTGGACATACGTGTTCGTAGAACGCCACTCGTGTTAACGTTCGCCCTCCCGACGTCGTGGCCGTGGCCGCGGTGTGGGATAGACCGGCGGATGGGCTCCAACAGTACGTCCGATCCAAAAGCTACCCCCAAATGACAGTCTCGAAAAACGCCAGTCCATCCAGCCGGCGTTGTCGGCCACATGGAAAGAGATTAAGCCGGTGATTTTGAACGTGAGACTGAATGAGTCTCCCGGAGTCCGACCACCAGCTTATTGCAGGGGAGTTGGGTCGCCAGCCCACCCCGGCGGAGTCGACGCTCTTCGAAAACCTCTGGAGCGAGCACTGTGCGTACCGATCATCCCGACCACTTCTCAGTGCCTTTGACAGCGAGGGTAGCCAGGTCGTTATCGGCCCCGGTGATGATGCGGCGGTCGTTGCCGTCCCGACACCCGAGGCCGCAAACAAACCGGTCGATGAGCGTACGCCTGATGACTACTCTGATACCTACATCACACTGGGTATCGAGAGCCACAATCACCCGAGCTACGTTGATCCCTTCGATGGGGCGGCAACCGGCGTCGGCGGCATCGTCCGGGATACGATGTCGATGGGTGCGTACCCAATCGCGCTGGCCGACAGCCTCTATTTCGGCTCGTTCGACCGCGAACACTCCCAGTATCTGTTTGAGGGTGTCGTCGAGGGAATCTCGAACTACGGCAACTCGATTGGTGTGCCCACCGTCACGGGAAGCGTCGAGTTCCACGAGAATTACATCGGCAATCCACTCGTCAACGTCGCCTGTGTCGGCCTAACTAACGACGAACGCCTGGTCACCGCCGAAGCCCAGAGCGCAGGCAACAAACTGGTGTTGGTCGGCAACGCGACCGGCCGCGACGGGCTGGGTGGGGCGTCGTTCGCCAGCGAGGATCTGGCCGAGGACGCCGAAACCGAAGACCGACCCGCCGTCCAGGTCGGCGACCCGTACGCCGAAAAGCGACTAATCGAAGCCAACGAACAGCTGGTCGACGAACAGTTGATCAAATCGGCCCGTGATCTGGGGGCGGCCGGTCTCGGCGGGGCCTCCTCAGAACTCGTCGCCAAAGGCGGCTTTGGCGCAGCAATCGACCTCAACAAGGTCCACCAACGCGAGCCGAACATGAACGCCCTCGAAATCCTTCTTGCAGAGTCCCAAGAGCGGATGTGTTACGAGGTCGCCCCCGAAGACACCAAGCGCGTCGCTGAAATCGCCGAGCGGTTCGATCTCGGCTGTTCGGTGATCGGGGAAGTCCGCGAAGACAACTACGTCTGTACGTTCGACGGCGAGACGGTCGTCGACGTTGACCCCGAGTTCCTTGCAGAGGGTGCACCAATGAACGACCTGGACGCCATCGAACCCGAGCAACCGCCCCGCGAGCTTCCGGCTTTTGATCTCGACGAGGCGTTCGAAGCAGTTGTCTCGAGTCCGAACACGGCCTCGAAGCGCTGGGTGTACCGACAGTACGACCACGAGGTCGGCGTCCGAACCGCGCTCAAGCCAGGTGATGACGCCGCAATCATGGCGATCCGCGAAACCAGCGGTGATGCGAACGATACGACCGGCGCGGGAACCGGCCTGGCGTTTTCGTCAGGTGCCATTCCCAACTGGACAACAGCGGCCCCATACGAGGGCGCACAGGCGGTAGCGCTGGAAAACGCAACCAACATTGCCACCAAAGGTGCACTCCCATTGACTGCAGTCGATTGTCTCAACGGCGGCAACCCCGAGAAACCCGACGTCTACGGCGGGTTCAAAGCCATTGTAGACGGACTGGCCGACATGTGTGCGGCGCTCTCAACCCCAGTGGTCGGCGGCAACGTCTCGCTGTATAACGACTCGGCAACCGGGCCGATTCCACCGACACCGACACTGGCGATGGTCGGGACGAAAGCAGGCTACGACGCACCGCCCGCAGCACTCTCCGGCGAGGGTGACCTGCTGGTTGTTGGCGCGGCCGGCGACGCACTCGGCGGTTCGGAGCTGCTGGCACAACAGGGTGGCAGCGACCGGTTCCCCGGGCTGCCAGAGAATCCACGCGAACTCCTCGAGACGATTGCAGCCGTTGCCAACTATGAATCGACGCTGGCCACCCACGACGTGAGCCATGGCGGGCTGGCTGTCACACTCGCGGAACTAATCACCGAAGAGACAGGAGCTGATGTGTCGGTCGAAGGGAGTGTCGAACTCTTCGATGAGACGCCCGGCCGAGTCGTCATCGAGACAACCGACACCGAAGCGGTTCGTGAGGCGTTTGCTGGTGTCGCGCCCGTCACATCGCTCGGCTCGGCCGACGACAGCGGTGTGCTCACACTTTCGGTCGAAAGCGAAGTACTCGAGTACGACGCCGAAGCGATCACAGCACTTCGAGACGTGATTGTCTCAACACTTGAGTAAGGATAAAAAGCGGATTCTATTGGTAGTTGGAAGCTCGGTCGCAAACAAAAACGGCGTCCGGAAACCCGCGTTTTTACTCGATGAACGGGATGACCTCGGGCATCGGTAGCATGGGGATAGCGAACATCCCGAGGACGGTGAGTGCGCCGACGAGCAGTGGAACGCTCACGACCGCGTAGTTCGTTCCGGCGAGCAGGCCGCCGAAATCAGCGAACATCTCCGAAAGCGATGGCGTATCGCTGAGTCGGAGAATGCCCAACTCGAGGCCAAACAGGATGACCGTCGCCGAGGCCGAGACCATACAGAACGGACAGATCTCGCCGATCACGCCCAACTGCAGGTAAACGAAGAACGCCGAAAACACCACACCAGAGGCGGTCATCGGCGTCAGGATCTTGATGATAAGCGGGTGGCGCGTATCGAACCACCACAGCGTCATCCCAAGCGTCGCGAGGTAATAGATGGCCCCGAACGTTGCCAACGGGATGCCGAGAACGTAGGCCCACGGACTCGTGATGACCGCGATACTGCCCTGGGTAAGCGCATCCGAGCCGGCCGGAATCGCTGGAAGAGCAAACAGGTGGATCGCCGTTAACATCATACTGACCATCCAGCCGACAGCCGCAACCACCGCGAAAATCCCAAAGAGGATCGAGACTCGCGATGAGTAGGCCCAGTCGTAATCGAACTTATTCAGCATCTGGTTTTGTACTGCCATACTACAGTGTTCAACCCTGTCTGCAATAAGTATTGTGCTTTTCACCCAATACAGAGAAAATCTGTAATAGTCTATCCAACGTTTAGAACCATAATAACCCGCGAAAAGCCAATATACAATTTTTCACCAACACTGCCGCCAATGTGTATTGCAAATTTTAGACACAACCAACCCCACTGAATTTGTCCCCCGACGCCTCGTGGGAACTCCCAGCACAACACGTTTTGGAGGTTGTTACCCGGACAGAGAATCCTCTCAACGTATTAGATTGAAGCGCGAGCGTGTCGGTATCCTACGTCGACACGCTGTTGCTTCGGCCCAACAGAGACGTTAGCCACCCAAAGGCCTGTTGGTTAGGCCAGCTATCAGGCAAGCGATAGGCTTTTAGGCATTCCTAAAGTATTTACGTGGCAACGAATGGTCGCAGACAGCTCACCGTCGTGTTGGCCAGCCCACATCGATGCTGCTGTCTCGACTCCGTGTCCCTGCTGTTCTGCAACGAATTATGTCTCAGCCTAACACACCCAGCCGGACGGCCACCGCACAGTCGGGCCAGCTACCGCTTGAGCGAACCGCCGACCGAGAGCGAACCGCCGATGATGCCATTGTTGAGCTTTCGGGCGTCTCGAAGGCGTTTGGCGACGAAACCGCCGTCGAGACCGTCTCACTGCAGGTCGAACGCGGCGAGTTGTTGACGCTTTTGGGGCCGTCGGGCTGCGGAAAAACAACGACCCTGCGGATGATCGCCGGCCTCGAGACACCGACGGCCGGAACGATCACAATCGACGACAAGCAGGTCGCCACCCAAGCCGGCGCGACAGCCCCTGAATCCCGAGACGTTGGCATTGTCTTTCAGGATTTCGCGCTGTTTCCACATCTCACGGTGCGTGAAAACATCGCCTTTGGCCTCTCGGAACTCGACGACGAGGCAACCGCCGAGCGTGTAGACGAACTACTCGAGTTGGTGGATATGCCGGATCACGGCGAGAAATCCCCCGAACAACTCTCTGGGGGCCAAAAACAGCGCGTCGCGCTCGCGCGGTCGCTTGCGCCCGAGCCCGCGGTGTTGTTGCTTGATGAGCCGTTTTCGAACCTCGATGTGCGGCTCAGAGTCGAGATGCGCGAGGAGGTTCGGGCGATTCTCAAAAAGGCAGGCGTCACCGCAATTTCGGTCACCCACGATCAAGAAGAGGCACTCTCGATTTCTGATCGCGTCGCGGTGATGAACGACGGCCGACTCGAGCAACTCGACAAACCCGAACGGATCTTCGAATCGCCGAAATCCCGGTTTGTCGCGTCGTTTTTGGGACGGGCGAGCTTCTTAACCGGCTATGTCCACGACGGCGTCCTGAAAACAGGGTTGGGCACGTTTGATGCGATGACGCTCGATGGCTACACCGACCAGTACGAAGGAATCGCAGTCGATGTGCTTGTCAGACCTGATGACCTCCGAGCAGGCCGGGCGGCCGGCGAACAGACCGACGGCGAGGTCGCCTCACGGCAGTACGTCGGTCCGTCGTTTATCTACCGGGTTGATCTCGACAACGGCGATACAGTCCACTGCATGCACAACCATGTCGAGGATTTCGACCTCGGCGAGCGCGTCTCGGTTGAGTTGGTTGCTGATCATCCACTCGCGTGGTACCCACGCGAAGGTGCCAAGGCTGACCAGTTCTGTTCGGTGACCGGAAACGGCTCGTTTTGTACGCTCTCAGAGACGATCGATTCAGGCTATTAGAGTGCGACCAGCGGAACTCCGAACACGACAAGCAGGCCAAAAAGCAGCACAAGCCCGCCTGTCATCGCCTGTTTCGTCGTAAACGCTTGCATTGGTGAAGTCACTCGTGCGTCGGGGTCGCTTTCGTGGGCGTGGTCTGCCATACCAGTCAGTATATTTCGATTACTAAAATAGCTGTATGTTCGGCAGTTTTGAACACACGTTGCAAACTACCTGTTAATCCCGACGTATTAAGCCACTGCCCCGACAGATTCAGGTATGACAACGACGCAGGCTGACGAACAGCTTCTCGACCGCGCGTGGTGGAAAGAGTCGGTGATTTACCAGATTTATCCGCGCAGTTTCAACGACACCGACGACGACGGCGTTGGTGACATTCCAGGTATTATCGAGAAACTGGATTACCTCGAGGAGTTGGGCGTCGACATTATCTGGCTCAACCCAGTATATGAATCACCCAATGCGGACAATGGCTACGATATCGCCGACTACCGCTCGATTATGGATGAGTTCGGGACGATCGACGACTGGGAGCGGCTGCTCGATGGGCTTCACGACCGCGGAATCAAACTCATCATGGATCTCGTTGTCAACCACACCTCCGACGAACACGAGTGGTTCGTCAACTCTCGAGATCCCGAAAGTGAGTATCACGACTACTACATCTGGAAACACGGCCGCACCGATATTGACGGATTTACTGGCCATCTCGGCCCAGAAGACGAAGCTCCACCAAACGAGTGGGAGTCGTTTTTCGGTGGGCCAGCGTGGGCCTACGACGAGGAGGTCGGCAAATGGTATCTCCATCTGTTTGATGAGAAACAGCCGGATCTCAACTGGGAACACCCCGAGGTGCGCGATGAGATCTTCGAGATGATGGAGTGGTGGCTCGATAAGGGGATCGATGGGTTCCGCATGGACGTTATTAATCTCCTCTCAAAACCCGATTCAGTTACGAAACACGACCCACCGCTGAACAACACCAATATGTGGGAGACGTTCGACGGCCCACGGATGCAGGAGTTTCTCGATACCATGTACGAGACAGTCCTCGAGGGCCGAGATGTGTTTGCACTCGGTGAGATGATGGGGCGGATGGATATGGAGACGGCGATCAACTACGTTGGTCGAGACGGCCCACTCTCGACGCTGTTTCATTTCGACCACGTCCTTTTGGATCACGGTGGCGAGATATGGGAGACAAACGAGTGGACGCTCAACGATCTACGGGATTCGTTCAACCGATGGCAGTACGGACTGGCCGAAGACGGCTGGAACAGCATCTATCTGAGCAATCATGACCAGCCGCGGCTCGTCTCGCGGTTTGGCAATGACGGCGAGTACCGCGAGGAGTCAGCCAAACTCCTGGCGACGCTCATTTTTACCCTCCGTGGGACGCCCTATATCTTCCAGGGCGCAGAAATCGGGATGACGAACTATCCGTTCGATTCCCTCGATGAGTTCCGGGATGTCGAGACGATCAACCCCGTCCAGAATGCGCTCGACAGTGGTACAGTTGAGTCCTTTGACGACATCAAAGACGGTCTCCGACACAACAGCCGGGATAACGCCCGGACGCCCGTCCAGTGGGACGACAGCCAAAACGCCGGCTTCACGACGGGCGAGCCGTGGATCGGCGTCAATCCGAACTACGACGAAATCAACGTCGAGGCCGCCCGCGCTGATGAGGATTCGATCTGGCACTACTACCGTGAGCTGATCGAACTCCGAAAGCACAGCGAGGTCAGCGATGTGATGGTGTACGGTCGCTACGACGTGCTAATTAACGAACACGAAGAGATCTGGTCGTATATTCGAACATTGGGCGACGAGCGACTCCTTATTACGCTCAATTTCGCCGAGTGGGAGGGCCATACCTGGATTCCTGACGAAGAAGTCGAGTTCGATCCCCACGAGATGGAGGCCGAACTTCTGTTGTGTAACTACGGAGCAGACGAGCGAGCAACCGACGTCGACGCCTGGGCGTTCGATCTCCGACCGTGGGAAGCACGGGTGTACCGACTTACAGAGCACGACTAACCAGAGACTCACTCAACCGGTTGTTCTCTTCGTTCGAGTCCGGTGACCGACTCGGGTTCGAGCCGCCAGCCCTGAAACGACTCAAGCGACTCAGCCCGCTCGAAGCCACGCATGAACCAGGCGTTGTCGTCGATCGTCTCGAGGAACTGATCCCACTCGAAGCCACCGGGATCGACCGACCAGACGGATCCGGTAACCGAGATGCTTCGCCAGTTGAATCGGCCCGAAATCGTCGTCACGAGGAGTCGGGCAACTGCGTGGTCGGTGAGTATCTCCGCTTTGGTCGACTGCGGCCCCTCGCTTAAAAACGGGAGATAGATAGATTCGCCGTCGTAGCCGAACGAGATCGGGATGCTATAGGGAACTCCATCGTCGCACAACGAAAGAACTCCGTAGCCCTGCTGTTCGAGTAGGCGGTCGATATCGTCTCGACTCATCGGTGTGCCGCTGAACTGTGCAGAGAGGTTCTGTGACATACCAAAAGCCTCGACAGACACTCGGATAGCTACTGTTGGCTCTCATCGAGACAGTCTGTCGGACTGACCAGCGCGATCTAGACCGTCGGCCTTTTGCTCACCCGTCCTCAAGCACTGGTAGCTGAATGGCGAGCTATCATATCGAGACGTACGGCTGTACTTCAAACCAAGGCGAGAGCCGCCGAATCGAACAGGCCCTCCGAGAGGGCGGCCACTACCCCGCCGACAGTCTCGAGGCTGCAGATGTCGCTATTCTCAACAGTTGTACGGTCGTCGAAAAAACCGAACGCAACATGCTGCGGCGTGCCGAAGAACTCCAAGAGGAAACCGCAGATCTCATTGTAACAGGTTGTATGGCACTCGCCCAGGGCGAAGAGTTCCGTGAGGCCGGAATTGAGGCCCAAATCCTCCACTGGGATGAGGTGCCCGACGCCGTACTCAACGGCGAGTGTCCGACAGTCACTCCCGATACGAAACCGGTGCTTGATGATAAAATCGGTATTCTCCCCATCGCACGGGGTTGTATGAGCAACTGCTCGTACTGTATCACCAAATTCGCCACCGGACGAGTCGACTCACCACCCGTCGAAGAAAACGTCGAAAAGGCCCGCGCGCTGGTTCATGCAGGAGCCAAAGAAATCAGAATCACCGGCCAAGACACTGGCGTCTACGGCTGGGACAATGGCGACCGAAAGCTGCCCGAACTCCTAGACCGGATCTGCTCGGAGATCGACGGCGAGTTTCGTGTCCGGGTCGGGATGGCCAACCCCGGCGGCATCCACGGTATTCACGAGGAACTCGCTGATGTGTTCGCTCGTCACGACAAACTGTACAACTTCATTCACGCCCCCGTCCAGTCGGGCAGCAACGACGTCTTAGCGGAGATGCGTCGCCAACACCGCGTCGAGAAGTTCCGCGAGATCGTCGCAGCTTTCGACGAGCGATTGGAGTACTGGACGCTCTCGACAGATTTCATCGTCGGATTCCCGACCGAAACCGACACAGACCACCAACAGTCGATGGATCTACTCCGAGAAGTCCGACCCGAGAAGGTCAACGTCACCCGATTTTCCAAGCGGCCCGGCACTGATGCTGCCGAAATGAAGGGCCTCGGCGGAACACTCAAAAAAGAACGGTCAAAGGAGATGTCGGCGGTCAAACGCGAAATCGTCGGCGAGGTCTACGAGGCGATGGTTGGGACGACTCAGGAGGTGCTTGTCGTCCAAAAGGGCACTGGCGATTCGGTGAAATGCCGCGATGGAGCCTACCGACAGATCATCGTCCAAAACGCTAGCAAGCATGGCCTTCAGCCGGGGGAGTTCTCGACGCTCGAGGTCACAGGCCACCAGACGATGTACGCCTTTGGGAAGCCGATTTGAGCAGTGGTTGTTGTTAGTTGTCGTCTTCGGCTTCGTTTAGTGTAATGCTCGCTGTTGCTGCGTTCCGAAGAGCATCCGAGCGACCACTCACGCCAGGTGCAATCGCCAGCGTCCGGAGTCCACAGTCGTTGGCGACCTCTAAGACAGGTTTGAAATCCGTATCTCGAGAGGCGATCGCTAGTCTGTCGCCTCGGCCTTCGACCGCAAAGCGTGCGGCATCAACTGCGAGTTTGACATCGACATCACCGCTGGTGACAATTACTTCGAAGCCACGGGCCTCGGCGGCCTGAATCAACCCCGGTGTGGCGTGTTCGTCGACATACAACCGTGTGAGTGCGAGCCGACCAGTCTCTGCGGCAGCAGTTCGGATATCGTCGAGATCCACATCGAACTCGTCTCGAAGCATGTTCGGCCCATCGACAAACAGTCCGACGCCTTCGCGTTCGTACGGCATTGCTGAAACATCGACTGCCGGGAGATATAGACGTGCCGTTTGACTGTCGAAAGCCGCCGGCGGGTCGTGAAACCGGAATCGAAATAGCGTTGGCGAGTGGACTACGATTCGAGACTCAGGCTTTGGGAATGGCTCGGGGCACTGCCGTCCCACGGATACGTATGGCAAGCCGACGGCATCCGTCGCCCGAGGCTGACAGGCCGCCAATTGCGGCACACAAACAGTTGGCTATTCGCTGAGAGAGTGACACCACAGAAGCTACCACAGATACAGAACATCACGACGTTTATCTGTGTATTGGCCCAAACAATTTGTATGGAACAAGACCCTCCAACCGATGACGGCGAGACGTATACGATCGTCTCTGCGATGACCGACCATGGCGGCATGACTGTCGTCGAGTCGTCGACTAACACCACATATCAGATCGTCGAGTACGGCTCTGAACGGCTACGCTCGGAGTTGGCCTCGAGAGCTGTCGGCGAGTCGGTTTCTCTCGAGCTTGACCGTGCGGGCGTACGTGCCAACGTGTGGCGAGCCACTCGCGCCGAGCCCGTCGCACTGGCAGTCTAACCCCACATCTCTGTGTGGCGCTGTCCGGACGTGGGTGTGGTACGCTGTGTCCGACGTTATCTACACCGTCTACGGGACGTTCAGGCGAGACCGATGACAACACCTTACTTTCGCGAGCCGCTGTAAATACTATGACCCAACGACACCCTCCGCTGGCGGACGTACACGCGGCTGCCGGGGCTTCGACCACCACATTCGGTGGCTGGGAGATGCCCGTCGAGTTCGATTCGATCCGAACCGAACATACCGCAGTCCGTGAGTCAGTGGGGATCTTCGATGTCTCGCATATGAGCGAAATCGAAGTCACTGGCCCCGACAGTACCGAACTGACCAACCGACTGACCACCAACAATGTGGCGGCGCTTGCTGTGGGTGAAGCCCACTACGCCTGTATCACCCGCGAAGATGGGGTCATTCTTGATGATACTGTCATCTATCGACTCACCGATCATCAAGACCATCCCGCCTACCTTGTGATCCCAAATGCGGGCCACGACACCCAGTTTACTGAGTGGTGCCAGACCCACCGCGACGAATGGGGCCTCGAGGCACACGTTGCAAACACCACAGCCCAGTGGGCAATGTTCGCCGTCCAAGGTCCGGACTCCCCGCAAGCCCTCACAGCGGTGGCCGATGAGTCTGTCACTGAACTCGCTGGCTTTGAACACACGACCGCGGATATTGCAGGCGTAGAGTGCATTGTCGCTCGTACGGGCTACACCGGCGAAGACGGCTTCGAGATTCTCTGTCCAACCAAGGCGGCCGAATCCGTCTGGGCTAGTTTTGAGTGTCCGGCCTGTGGACTCGGCGCACGCGATACGCTCCGAATCGAGATGGGATATCTGCTTTCTGGGCAGGATTTTGATCCCGAAACCCAGTCTCGAACACCGTATGAGGCCGGAGTTGGCTTTACAGTCGACCTTGAGACGGAGTTTGTGGGACGCGACGCGCTGGCCGACCAGTATGAAACCGGAATCAACCAACAGTTTGTTGGAATCACGATGCTCGAGCGGGGCGTCCCACGCGAGGGGTACGCCGTCGTCGACAGCGATGGCCACCAGCTCGGAGAGTTGACCTCCGGGACGATGAGTCCGACACTGAACGAGGGTATCGGCTTGGGGTATCTCGAGACGGAACACACAACGCCTGGTGAGCATCTCGAGGTCGTCGTCCGCGGAAATCACAAGCAGGCAGCAGTCACTGACCTACCGTTCGTTTCGAAGTAATCATACCCACAGACCACCGACACCCACACAACACAGATGAGTTTTGACGTACCCGACGACCGACGCTATCTCGAATCGCACGAGTGGACGACAACTGACGCCGAGGCCGTCCGAATCGGTATAACCGAGTTCGCCCAAGACGAGTTGGGCGACGTTGTTTTTGTCGAGCTACCGGCAGTTGGCGATGAGATCCACGCCGAGGAGGCATTCGGCGTTGTCGAGTCGATCAAAGCCGTCTCGGATCTCTATGCACCAGTTTCGGGCGAAGTAACGGCAGTAAACGACGCACTGTTTGACCAGCCGGAGTTGGTCAACGACGATCCGTTCGGCGACGGCTGGATGCTCGAGGTAGACCCACGTGACGACGACCTCGAGTCGCTGCTGTCGGCCGCCGAGTACCGCGAACAAATCGCCTAATATATTACCAATGACACAGACAGACGGCAGCCCATTCGCACCGCATACCGCCGAAGAAACCGCCGCTATGCTGGCGGCGCTTGATGTCGAGTCCGAAGCTGACCTCTTCGATATTCCCGAGACGGTCGCTTTCGACGGCAACTTTGGCATCGACCCACGCAGCGAACAGGAAATCCGCGGCGAACTCAGTCGGTGCTTCGCCGAAAACAACAGGCTCACAGAGTTCATGGGTCGGGGCCACTACAGCCATTATGTCCCATCAATTGTAGACCATCTGTCAGATCGTGCGGAGTTTCTGACCAGCTACACCCAGTATCAGCCCGAAATCACTCAGGGATTTCTCCAGGCACTGTTCGAATATCAATCAATGGTCGTCGAACTCACTGGCCTTCCCGTTGCCAACTGTTCGATGTACGATGCGGCAACCGGGCTTGCCGAAGCGGCCCTTCTTGCCGACCGGGTGCGAGAGACCACCGGTGACACCATACTCATCCCCGAATACCTGCGGGACGGCAAGCAGTCTGTGCTTGAAAACTACGTTGATGGCGCAGGACTCGAAGTTGAATCCTATCCCATGGACGACGGTAACGTCGACTGCACGACGCTCGATGAACTCGCAGGCGACGAGACGGTGATGATCTACGCCGAAAACCCCACCGTGCGCGGCACCATCGAAGAAGGCCTCAGCGAGGTCGGCGAGATTGCGACCGACGCCGAGGCACTGTTCTGTCTCGGGTCGGATCTGGTTGCGCTGTCGATACTCGAAAAACCGGCCAGCGTCGGTGCTGATGTCGTAGTTGGTGAGGCTGACGTGCTCGGGATGCCGGCGAGCTACGGAATGGGACTCGGTATCTTTGCAACTAGCGACCGATATCTCCGGCAGGTTCCGGGCCGACTCGTCGGTGCCAGCGAAGACCGCAATGAGCGACGCGCCTACACACTGACCTTGCAGACGCGCGAACAACACATCCGCAAAGAGCGAGCGACCTCGAATATCTGTACGAACCAGGCGTGGGTCGCCCTTCGGGCGGCGATGCATATCGCCATGCTCGGTGCCAATGGGCTTGTCGAACTCGCAGAAGACTGTGTTCGAGAGGCCACCGCGCTGGCCGAGCAGATCGACACCGTATCCGGCTATCAGGCACCCATTCATGACCGGTATCACTTCCGGGAGTTCGTCGTCCGCTCCGAGCGGCCAGCCCAGGCAGTCACAGCCAGTCTCGAACAGGCGGGCTTTGCTATCCACACAATCGACGATCACTTGCTGCAGATCTGTGTGACCGAAACCAACGCAGATGAAACAGATGGACTTATTGGGGCACTCAAGGAGGCCAGCCAATGATCTACGATCAGGCCCGCTACACCGAAGACGACGAAAAACACGAACCACTGTTGGCCGAAAAAAACGAGATGACCCTCGAGATTGGTGGCTCTGAGTCACCGCTGCCTGAGGAACTCACTCGCGAGGAATTGACCCTGCCGTCGCTTTCCGAACCCGAGTTGGCCCGCCATTACACCAGACTTTCGCAGATGAACTGGAGTATTGACAGTGGACCGTACCCGTTGGGATCGTGTACGATGAAGTACAACCCGAAATTCACCGAGGACGTCGCCGCTGATCCCAACGCGGCAATTCACCCCGACCGCTCGGCTAAAAGTTCCCAGGGGAATCTCGGCGTACTCTATGGACTCCAGGAGTATCTTGCAACCATCGGCGGGATGGACGCAGTCACCCTCCAGCCGCCGGCGGGTGCAGCCGGCGAGTTCACCGGTATTCTGATCGCCAAAGCCTACCACGACCACCGTGGCAACGACCGCAGCGAGGTAATTATTCCTGCCTCGGCCCATGGTACTAACTTTGCGACGGCGGCAATGGCAGGCTACGACGTCGTCGAGCTTCCCTCGGATGACGGCGGGCGCGTTGATCTCGAGGCGCTGAAAGCTGCGGTCTCCGAAGAGACTGCCGCCCTGATGTTGACAAACCCCAACACGGTCGGGCTGTTCGAGCGTGATATCGTCGAGATTGCCGAAACAGTCCACGACGCTGGAGGATTGCTCTACTATGATGGAGCGAATCTCAACGCACTGCTTGGCCGTGGTCGCCCCGGAGATATGGGCTTTGACATCATGCACTACAATGTTCACAAAACGTTTGCAACGCCTCACGGCGGTGGTGGGCCGGGTGCAGGCCCTGTCGGTGTCGTCAAGGAACTCACCGAGTTTCTGCCGCGGCCGCGCGTCCGCAAAACTGCGAATGGTACCTACGAGCAGTTCGACCCCGACCACTCGATTGGGAAAGTCCACGGCTTCGGCGGCAACTGGCTGGTGTTAATCAAAGCCTACGCCTACATCGCCCGGCTGGGTGACGTGGGACTCGCCGATGCCAGCGCGAAAGCGGTATTAAACGCCAACTATCTGGCCGAACAACTGGAGATGGACGTTCCGTATGGGCCGTTCCACCACGAGTTCGCCGCAACCGCAGGCGACCGGGACGCAGCCGATGTTGCCAAACGAATGTTGGATTTCGGTGTCCATCCACCGACGACAAAGTGGCCCGAGATGGTTCCAGAAGCGATGCTGACAGAGCCAACCGAAATCGAAAGTAAACGAACTCTCGAGCGGCTCGCGGCGGCGTTCAATGCCGCCTACACCGATAGCGACGATACCCTCGAGACCGCACCCTCGCGAACAACTGCCAGCCGAATCGACCAGGTGGCCGCAGCCCGAAACCCGCGGCTTTCGTGGCAGGCACTCGGCGAGAACTCACTGGAGTAATTATATCGCTTCGAGACGAATACAGCACTACTGGCGTCTCGAGGCCTCAGGCGTACAACCAGTATCTGTGTGCCACTTGATCAATCTGTTTCATTCAGGTTATACCTGTCAGTTGTGGGTCAGATGGCGCAGGTAATAAGGAGAACCCCGATTACCGAAACCAAAGACGAACATCGGTTTTTCACAGCCAACCTGTTAGAGGTCGCTGTTGGTAATAGTTGCCTCAGATCGTTCGATATCTAATAACTCGAGTCCGCCGTCGGTGTTACCGGATGCCGTTGAGTCGGCAACTGTAACAGATTCGCTCCCGAGTCGATATCCATACCCGTCGTTGTCAGTTGCCGCTGAGTTTCTAACGGTGATCGTGTCATCACCGTTGCTTCCTCTAATGAGTATCCCATGCCTGTTGGAACTTTCTTCTGCAGTCACGTTGTCGAGAGTTACAGTCTGTCCACGAACCGAGTCAGTCTCGATTTCGATGTTCTCACCGTCGTTGTTGCGGGCGACTGTATCGTCGATTGTGACTACCTCTCCATCAGTAATCCAAATACCTCGGCCACCGTCGTTCGATCCGAAGCCGCTGCTGCGTGTTGTTCTGAGCACAGTTGAATCGGTGATAGCCACATCACCGTCGGAGCTACTCGTAACCTCGATTCCGGCGTCAGCTGATCCGTTGTCTTCGATGAGCGCGTTATTAATATCCACCATATCCGATTCGATATTGAGTCCGCGATTGCTCATCCCTTCGATCTGTACTGAATCGATATCTACGGTATCTTCACCGCTGGTGTCCTGAACGATGATGCCACTGCCCGATTCATTATCCGAGAGAAAGCAGTCCTCAATCGTTACTGACCGGCCACGTGCATCCTCTGTGAGGAGTGCGAAGGGGCTCCCACCAGTATCAAAGACATCGACATCTCTGATCGTAATGTCGTCTCCGTCTTCGATTAGAATACCATAGCCATCATCATCTGATGAAAATCCGGTGTTGCGTTCTGTTCGCTCGATGGTACAGTCTGTGATCGTGACCTCTCCGTCTGGTGGACTACTGATATCGAATGCCGCATTTGCCGAACCAATGTCTTCTGCAGTGACACGACTCAACTCGACGATATCAGCACTCGTATTGACCGCGGCACCCGAGGTGTTTTCAATATCTGTGTCTGTAATCGTCAACTCGTCAGTTCCGCCTGTGGCTGGGAAATAAATCGCCGATCCGTTGTCGTTTTCACTGAGGAAACTATCGGAGATGTCGACTGTTTGACCACGGGCACTGTCTGCATCGATACGAATGGCGTTCCCACCATTGCTAATGAGTTCGACATCATCAATCGTCACTGTTGCTGCGTCTTCGATGACCAACCCTCTTCCTTGGGAACTTGAACCGAACCCACTGGTGTCTCGTTCTGTGCGTTCAATCGAGGTGCCTCGTACAGTCACTTCACCGTCTCCTGAGGTGGTGAGACCAATATCGCTTGTAACAGGTCCGTTGTCTGCAGCATCACAGTCTTCGATAGTAATGTCTTCGCTCGTCACATCGGCTGCTCCACCATCGTTGTCAAGCAACGAACAGTTACGGATGGTACAAGTGTTGTCTGGGTCGGTGTTTCCATCAACGGAAATCCCATCTTCTCCGCAATCGGTAATCTCGGAGTGTTCGATAGTAATCGTCTGGTACTCGGCAGTGCCAGCTTCGATCAAAAGGCCCACCTCAGCTGATTCGACAATCTCGAGATTGTTAGCATCAATCGTCTCGCCGCCTTCGATGACGAGACCGCGGTCGCAGCGCTCACAGATTACATCACTGAGATACGACACTCCCTCCGAGCCAAGTTCGAACTGAAACGCCGCCGAATCGATATCTTGAGCAACCACGTCAATCAAATCGACGAGTTCGTATTCACCGGTGAGTCCGACAGAAGAATCCTGAATAGTTACGTTAGATAGCGTGATATCAGCAGCATCGGAACCGTCTTCTGGTCTGCCGAAAACCGTATCAAAGTCCCGAAACGTGATGTTTTCTACTGAGACTTCTGGAGCGTCGATCTCAACGGCAGGGCCGTCAGTATCGACATCGCTACCATCGAACGTCGCTGAGTTACCCGTGATCGTGAGCGGTTTATCGATAGTAAATGACTGCAGATACGTAGAACCACTAAGCTCGAGTTGCCCGCCTTCTTCGACGGACTCAATTGCCTCAGAGATTGATTCGCCTTCGGCAACCGTAACTGTCTCTGAATACGTCGTTTCGTCTCCGTCAGTCTGTTCGTCGCCCATACTGATACCTCCATCACTACCAAAATCAGTACATCCGGCGAGTGCAGCCGAGACCCCACCTGCCATGGTTGCAAGAACATATCGCTTGGAGAAGGTTTCTTCGAATAAATTATTGTAGTCTTTCATTTGTCGTGTACTAATATGAAATCATGATAGTATATATTTTCGGTCTGTTCCGGTGTTATAACTACGTTAGATTTCGTACTTCCCATAAGGTATTTTAGTAACAAATTTATACTAAATAAACAAAACAAATTTAATTCGCTCATCTATATTTGAAATTTTATTTATTTTACAAATGTAAAATTTATAGCTTTTTACTTGAGAGTGTGTTTTAAATTTTGAATAGCAATCCCAAATTATTGCAGAAAGTGCTTATCTGTACAATATACACGAGTATCTGACAAATATCTCTGAAATGGGAAAAAACTCTGTCGTCTGCTGCCATCAAAAAATAAGGCGTTTATTATTTATTCAAGTCTTTAAGCGACTGCATGTAGAC
>LKML01000036.1 GCA_001563795.1 Haloferacaceae archaeon B1-Br10_E2g22
AATCCCCGTCGGAGCATATACATTACGGCCTAACGGCCCGCTTTTGATACACTGCCACGCACAGTCTCGTCTTCTCGCCGAGACGTGGTTAAGAACCGTCGAGTACCGTCGAAATCTCTCCTAAAGACTCGATTACGTACTCTGGGGGGAGTTCGTTAAGCAGTGAATCCGACCTGTTGGCCACCCCTGTCAACACGAGCACCGTCGTGAGCCCTGCACGCCGTCCCATTGCGATGTCTGTTTCTGGGTTGTCACCAACTACCATACAGTTGGCCGCATCCGTCTGGAGTGTCTCGAGACTCACGTCGATCATCGGCGCATTCGGCTTACCACAAATAACCTCGGGGTCTTGGTTCGCTGCGTACTCGAGTGCCGCGATCAGCGCTCCGGCACCAGGTTTCAGCCCTGAGTCAGTCGGTACTGTTCGGTCTCCATTAGTGCCAACGAACGCCGCCCCAGAGTCGAGAGCCTGCAAGCCGCGCGTCAGCGTCTCGAAATCGAACGTCGTGTCCTTGCCGACAACGAGAACCTCTGCAGCGGTTGGATTCGTCGTTAGCGTTGCACCTGCGTCGGTGAGTTCGTCGTCCAACGCTGGCTCGCCGAGAGCCATCACTGCCGCATGCGGGTACGCAGTGGTGACATAGCTGGCAGTCACTGACGCGCTGGTCAAAATCTCAGAGACAGCCGCATCGATTCCGAGCGAAGCGAGTCGGTCTTGGCACTCTCGTCTGGACTTCGTCGAGGAATTGGTCACGAAGGCGACGTTGAGCCCGGCATCACGAAGGTACTTGATTCCTTCAGGTGCCCCTGGAATGACGGTTTCGGATCTATAGACAGTTCCATCAAGATCGATGATCGCAGCATCCATTGCAGTACTACCCTGGAGTATGTTGTCGGCAATGCATCAATCTGAGCATTGTGTTTGTCCTGTACGACTCAGAGGCGGTCGACGACGAGGTTGAGCACCGACTCATCGAGTTGCCGGCGGGTTGCAGCAGGCGACCTCGAGTTGTCTATTACGACATGTTCGCGGTCGATCGGTTCGAACGACTCTTTGAGGCGGTGATACACGGTGAGGTCGGCGTCGCTGACCGTCTCAGTTCGGTTTTCGATTCGCGTCTTGACAACGTCTGGTTCACAGACGACGTGGGCTAACTCGAATCGCGCGTTCGTCTCACGAGCGACGGCCCTAGCGCATTCGCGCAACTGACTCGTTTTGAACGTCGCATCAAGGACGACATCCGAGCCGGCCTCGAGATCCATGCGGGCTCGCTCGAGTAGTTCATCGTAGGTTGCGGCCGTCTCTGCGGCCGTGTACTCGGGGTCAGCAAACAGCTCTTTGCGGATCACATCGCTGCGGTGGCGAACCGCTGGAGTCGCTTGAACGTTCGGTCGATGTTGTTCTGATCGGACTCAAGGCTCATGCGTGGGCCCCTGTTCTGATCGCCTCGGTCTCGATGTCGCCGTAGATGTCGTCGATAACGTCTGTTGTCAGATCTTCGATATAACCATCAAAGACGAGTTCGCCGTCGCGCATGCCGAGGAACCGCTCGCCGAACTGCCGCGAGAGGTTAAGTTGATGAAGACTGGCGATAGTCGTGAGGTTCCGTTCTGCGGCCGCCGTCTTGATGTAGCCCATCACCGACTCAGCCGACCCAGGATCCAGGCTCGCAACCGGTTCGTCGGCGAGCAACAGTCGTGGTCTTTGTACCAGCGCGCGGGCGATGCCGACACGTTGTTGTTGGCCACCGCTCATGTTGTCGACGCGCTGGCTTGCCTCATCGAGCAGTCCGACGGTCTCGAGGGCACGAAGTGCCTCCTGTTTGTCTTCGGTTGCATACATTCTGAAAAGGCTTCTAAGAAATGACGTTCGGTTGAGTGCGCCGGTCAAGGCGTTGTCGTAGGCGCTCAGTTGGTCGATCACGTAGTGTTGCTGAAACACCATCCCGACGTCATTCCGCCGCCCCGAGACGGTTTCTCCCCCGATTGAGAGTGATCCAGACGTTGGTGTTGTGAGCCCGTTTAGAATTCGTAATAGCGTTGATTTACCAGCACCGGACTGTCCGAGCACAACAACGAAATCGCCTTCGTTGATTTCGAACGAGACATCTTCGAGGGCGTGAATGTCTCCATAGCGTTTCGTCACGTTCTCGGCGACGATATAACCCATATGCTGTTCTATCGTACCGTCTCAACTGACTGCTGAAGTATGTACTGGTTTCCTGACCGTCTTTACACACTCGTAAGCCCGAAGCGGACATCTGCATATGAACAACTCGTTGATGTGTTAGATCCACATATCCGCATTTCGTAGTGACCCAACACACGGCGCTTGGATTAGCTCGCCCGTCTGCTGGCCGACAGTGCTGTAGCACGGTCGGTGCGGTTCGAGTATGGCAGACACCGCCCACAGTAGGATCGACATCCGTAGTCGACACCGAAATACAGAACCGATACGTTCAGTTCGAGACCGTCGTCACCGGACAGCTGCTGGCCAGAATAACGGCCTGAGCGACGCTGCCGAACAACACCTTGCCGACAGGCGTATGTTCTCCAACACCGATGACGATACAGTCGACATCAAGTTCATCCGCAGCCTCGAGGATCTTGTCAGCCGGTTTACCGCCTGTCTCATGGAGTCTGTGGTCGATGCCGGCTTCCTCGAGAGACTCGACACCAGCGGTGACCGACGCCGGTCGCCGATCCCCAACGGTTCGTTCGGCCATCTCCGATTCGAACGCATCCGCAAAGCCGCCGGCTGCCCACTCGGCATCACTGGCTGTGGGATCTTTGTAGACGTGAAGGACGTCTACGACAACCTCGTCTGCGGCCTGGGGCAACTCGAGTACCGCCTCGAGTTGTGCTTGAACCCGCGGCTCGTTAGTGTCGATCGGAAGCAGAACACGATACATGATCGAAACTATACAGCGAGACAGCAAAAGGCGTTCCATCCGAGGGATGTATTCGTTGTGCCACTCGCTGCCGACCTGGTTTGCCCCCAGTAGTAGCTCGCTGGCGTGGTTGGTACCGACAATTCTGACTTTTGGCGTGGACACGATGAGACTGTCACAAACGACACCTGCGGTATCCCACCCAATCGCTCAAGTGGGTGTGCGTTCCGTTGTGTTGTTCGATATCGTAATTGTTCTAAGAGAGGTCAGAACGCCACACAGTCTGGTATGCGCATGAAAACCGACTGACGGAGACCCTGGTGATTAAATATCATAGACACTCGACGGTGAGTATGCCGACCCAAAGCGACAACGAAACGGGCGACGGCTGTGCGACCGAGGATTCGGAAGACTCACTCATCGACCGACTCCGGGTGGCCAGCTGGCGGAGTAATCACCGAACCAAAACCTATCTGACGCTCAACCCAGCGGGTATTGCGGTCGATCTCGGGTTGGTCTCCGAGGACGGTTCGCCAAACAGTGATGTCAGAACCGACGGTGGGCCGGATCACAGTGAGCCGCCTCGAGAGACGGAGGCCGATTCGAACCGACTGGAGGGGGCTGACGGTGGTGACGGTAACGGCGATAGATCACCGTTCGATGTCGGTGAGGGCTACGGTCTCCGGCAGAAGATCGGGTTTGTTCTCGGGCCACTGTTGTTTGCGCTGATTTTCCTTGCACCGACTCCGGCGGGGCTTGCCCCCGAGGGACAGGCCGTTGGTGCAGTCACTGCCTGGGTTGCTGCCTGGTGGATGTCCGAAGCGATCCCGATTCCGGCGACCTCTCTATTGCCGATCGTGTTGTTCCCGCTGACCGGCGCACTGCCAGTCGCAGAGACGACCCCGTCTTACGGAAATCCGCTTATATTCCTCTTTATGGGTGGGTTTTTCCTGGCGATGGCGATGCAACGCTGGGGGCTACATCGTCGGATCGCGCTTCGAACGATCAAGGCCGTCGGCACCCAGCCCTCGCGGCTCATTCTCGGGTTCATGCTTGCGACGGCGTTTCTGTCGATGTGGGTCTCCAACAGCGCGACCGTGATGATGATGGTGCCCATTGCGCTCGCAGTTATCTATCAGACCGCAGACCTGATCGACGAAACCGATCTGCAGATCGACACCAGCGAGGGCAACTTCTCGTTCGGTGTGGCGCTGATGCTGTGTATCGCTTACGGCGCGTCCGTCGGCGGCGTCGCAACCCTCATCGGTACGCCACCGAACATTCTGTTTGCTGGCCAAGCAGGCGAACTGTTCGGCGAGACCATCTCGTTCTTCGAGTGGATGCTCTACGGTGTCCCCATTGCGATCGTTGGCCTCGTCGCGGTCTACATCTATGTCACCCGCGTTGCCATCTCCCCACAGTTCGATCAGTTGCCCGTGGGCGACGAGACGATCGACAACGAACTCGAGGCACTGGGGGAAATGTCGAAACAAGAACGGATGGTTTCGGTCGTTTTCGTCGGCATGGCCGCAGCCTGGATCGGAGCCAGCCTGGTCGGTCAGGCCGAACTCCTTGCGGTTCCTGACGACGTCGATACGATTGTTGCAATCGGCGGTGCGCTCGTGTTGTTCACCTGGCCGACCGAAACCGACGACGGCGATCACACGTTCCTGCTCGATTGGACGAGTGCGGTCGATATTCCGTGGGGTGTGATCTTGCTGTTCGGTGGCGGGCTGGCTATCGCCGCCGGTTTCGGCGAAACCGGACTGGCCGTCTGGATTGGTGAACAGCTCTCGGCGCTCGAGGGCGTCTCGATGGTGCTCATCCTGCTCGCGGTGGTCACGATGACCATCTTTTTGACCGAAGTCACCTCGAATACGGCGACGACAGCGATGTTGATGCCCATTCTTGCAGGGGTTGCGGTCGGTATCGGCGTCCACCCATTCGGGCTGATGATCGCTGGTGCAACCGCTGCCTCGTTTGCGTTTATGCTCCCGGTTGCGACCCCACCGAACGCCATCGTCTTCGGCAGTGGCTACATCACACTCCCACAGATGGCAAAAGTCGGCGTTGGCCTCAACGTCACTGGCGTCGTTCTGATCACGTTTGTTGCAGTCGTCTGGCTCCCGCTGGCCTGGGGAATCGACCTGACAGCCCTTCCGACAGAGTTCATCGAGGCATGGGGCTGAGCCGCTTGAGCAACGTCAGACAACTGAGTGGGAGGCTGTGATCGAAACGGTCACAGAAGACCTCCCACAGACAAATGGGTGTTGCAGAGACCCATCATAAGTATTAAGTGATTTAGCCAGCGGCACTCACCCACGAATATGCATCAGACGTTCGTCGATCTACTTGAAGAAAATCGCACACACGCCTCCGAATTCGACTCAAAGTTTGACGATTGTCAGGACTCTCAACATCCTGAAGCAGTGACGATCTGTTGTTCGGACTCACGGGTGCTCCAAGACCACATCTGGAACAACGACAAGCCCGGTCGGCTGTTTACCGCAGGCAACATCGGCAATCGAGTCGTCCAAGAAGACGACGGCGAGTTGGTCGTTTCCGGGGATGTTCTGTATCCGATCGCCCACACTGAGACAAGAACGGCTGTGGTGATGGGTCATACCGGCTGTGGGGCGGTTACGGCGACCTACGATGCGCTAACTGCAACCGACGGACTCGCCGAGCCACCGGGAATCAACCACTGTCTCGATCTGTTGAAACCGCACATCGAACCCGCCCTCGAGGTACTGGACGAAGACCTCGAGCGCAGCGAGGCGATCAACCGGCTTGTCGAGTACAACGTCGACCGACAAATCGAGTTTCTGATCAACAGCGGCAATATCCCTGAAGATGTCAACTGTGTCGGCGTCGTCTATGATTTCCAAGACGCCTACAGCGGCAAGCGTGGTGAGGTACACGTCATCAACGCCAACGGCGAGACGAACGTCGAGACACTCAAAGCCAACCACCCAGAAATTGATTCGCACATCGAGCGACTCTGGGAGTACTGAGCCCGGTTTATCACGGCTTTATACACGCTGGCGACAAACAGTTCGCTGTGAGTACGTACCGAAACGCGGGACTGTTCGTGTTGCTGTCGTTTCTCTGGGGCAGTTCGTTCATGGCGATCAAAGCCGGCCTCGAGTTCCTGCCGCCGGTGTTGTTTGCAGCGATTCGGTACGACATCGCAGGCGGTTTGCTGCTTGTGTATGCCGCAGCCACCAGTGACTACTGGCTGCCCCGAACCCGAGCCGACTGGACGGTGGTTGCGGTTGGTGCAGTCTTCATTATCGGGCTGTACAACGCCTTTCTGTTCGTCGGCCAACAGGGCGTGACAAGCGGTGTTGCGGCCATCTTGGTCGCGATGAACCCCGTGTTGGCGACGGGCTTTTCCAGACTGTTGTTACCCAGCGAGCGACTGGGTCTACTCGAGACAGTTGGACTGGGAGCGGGCCTTTTAGGTGTCGGACTCGTTGCCCGTCCAGCAACTGCAGGCGTTGTGACAGCGGATCTTCTCGCCCCAGGATTAGTGTTGTTGGCGGCGTCTGCAGTTGCGCTCGGAAGCGTACTGGTCCAGCGCATCGAGAGTGAACTGCCAACGGTGGGGATGGTTGGCTGGTCGACCGTCTTCGGTGCGCTTGCATTGCACGCATTGAGTGGCGGGTTGCCCTCAGAATCACTCAGCGATGCCGCGTTCACCACAGAAACCGTACTCATAGTTGGATACCTGGCCGTCTTCGCCAGCGCGGTCGGCTATGTGATCTACTTTGATCTCCTGAAACAACTCGGGGCCATCGAGATCAACCTCGTTTCGTACACCGTGCCGGTGTTTGCGGCAATCTCGGGGTGGGTTGTGTTGGGCGAATCGCTCGATTGGCTCTCGGTTGTCGGCTTCCTTGCGATCTTCGGTGGGTTCATACTGGTCAAACATGAGGCGCTCGGCGAGCGGCTCGCTCAGTGAGAGCTACTGTCGTGATACTAGTGACAACAGATATACAGCTAGTAATCTACCGGGAGTACCCGATAGTCGGCAAACGAATACAGTCTGTCTCTGAGCAACTGAGTACAGTCTGTCTCCGGCAGTCTCAACTCAGAGACATGGAGATGCCCGCCCACTAACACCGAGGGTCGGTCTCAATTAGCGGTTCTGTCGCTGTTCGACCTTATTTAACTCAATGAGCAATCGGAAGACGGCTTTGACGAGGTTCGAATCGACCCCGAAGGTATCAGCGTTCTCGCCGGCTCGAGCCATCACCTTGTCTTCTTGGCTTTCGTCAGTCGTTGGCAGATCGTGTTCTTCCTTTACTTCGGCAATCGTATCGGCCACGTAGGTGCGGCGAGCAATGAGTTCGACAATCTCGTGGTCGATATCTTCAATCTCTGTTCGGAGTTCTTCTAAGGTCATCTCTTCGGGGGTTGGGTTCGTACTCATTGTATTCGTGCTCCCTGTGTTCGCGTCGACGTCTCAATAAGCTGTCCATCGCGGGCGGCCCACAGTTCGCCGAGCGGAGCCAGCGACGCACTCTCGCCAACAGCCACAACGCTCGGGCCGGTACCCGAGAGCGAAACACCCACAGTGTGTGGCATAGCCTCAACAGCAGGGTCGGTCGAAAACCCGAGTGCGGCTGAATACGCCAGCCCGTTGACTGTCATTGCCTCGCCGAACCGGCCATCAAGCGCCAGCTCTTCGACCAACTCGGCTATCTCGGAGATATGCTGACAGCGTTCGACATCCGCATCCGCACTATAGGCGCGTTCAGGCGGCGTCCAGACCAACACCTCCCACTCGCGGCTCGAGCGTACCAGCAGTTCGTCGGAGTCGTTGTCAGTGACAACAACGTCGCCGGTCATGCTTGCGGCCGCATCGTCGAACGCACCAGTGATCGTCACGCCCACATCACGGGCGGCCTCGACACCGATGCGACAGGCATCAAGTATGGAAATCTCGTCGGCTGCAGTCTCGTGGTTGCGTTCGCTCTCGTCAGTCGGATCGATGACCGTCACGCCAAGTGCATCAAGTGTCGCCAAAATCGTCGCATTGGCGGCCGCACTCGAGCTTTTGAGACCTGCGGCCATCGGTACTTCGCTTTCGGTTCGAACCGTTCCGCCCTCACCGTTTCCAAACCGGTCGGTTGTCAACGCAACACAGCGTTCGATCAGCCGTGTGTCGCCGTCAGGTGCGGCAGCGATTTCGCCGTCGACCCCGGCGTCGGCGGTGGCCTCGAGAACAACCGTCGCCGTTGTCTCGACATCGATCCCAAAGGCCGCGCCGGTGTGTGTCGCAAGCGCGTTCAAAACGGTTCCAGCACCCGGTGCTGAGGCGACGCCCTTCATACGCCTACCGCCGAGAGGTGAGATAAAAGAGGTGACGGTTCAGTTCGCAGTTACTCGAGTGCAGCACTTAACGCCGAAATCAGCCCACCCATGATTGCAGTGGGGATGCCGGCGACCACCATGGGAAACAGCGCCTGGCCGAACGAAAACGCTTGGTCGGCTTCGGCACCTTTCGAGAGCATTAACAGCCCAAGGGCGACAATGCTCATAATATAAAACCCAACGAGGCTACCGACACCACCGGTGATCAGTGCTATTTTCGCGTTCGAAAACACCGAGCCAAGCAGCCCACCGACGAGTGCTGCCAATACGGGCCCGAGGAAAAAGATGATTACCGCGGTCTGTAGATACGAAATCGCAATAAAGATTGGCCCGAATTCGACGGCTCCCTCAGCGTCGGTGATGAGTTGTGATTGTGCCCACGACCCCGAGATGTAAGCGAGCAGTCCGAGTACGATACCGAAGACGGCGAAGATCGCCGTCACAAAGCCAATAGATTGGAGTATGTTTTTCATGGGTTGTATCCAGCTATGGGTTCATCCACGTTTCATCAAGTAGTTCGTTCCAGTCGTCTTCACGTTCTTCCCAAGCGGTTCGGGAAGGACCAACCGCAAACAGGTACGTACCTGCGCGGATGAGGTAGGCGTACATCCGCTGGCCGTCCTTCGAGTACAGCACCTGATTCCACGTCTCGTCGCCCCATTCTTCTTCGTCTTCGATATCTTTGGTAGCAGTGACAGACTCGAAGGCTTCGTCTGCAGCGACGAGGTCGTCGTATCGCTGTCCGTACACCGCAAACGAATCGGTCTCTCTGGGGTTGACATCGCCACTGTCGCCAACATCGTGGATGCGAACGTACAGCCGGTAGCGGCGGTCTGCAGGCTCCTCGAACGGTGCGAAATCATCGTCCATCGACGACAGAACCCGGAGCGGTGCCTGTCCGATCGGTTTATGCGAGATACGTCTGGACGAGTCGTTGATGACATACACACCGAATCCGGGAACGTCATCGGCGTCCTCGTCGGGATGGTGGTTTCGCTCGTCGCTAATGTATCTGGTTTCGTACATTTTTTCGCCACCACCGAACCAGTCGTACAGACGGTTGTCGATGGGGTTCGAAGCGTAGCGCCGACTCAACGAGGACGACGAGGAGGCCCCACGGTAGGTACTGCGAATCTCTCGGAGTTCGGATTCGACTCGCTCCCAGTCTTCGCGGCGACGAAACCGATCGGCATCGGAAAACTGTGAGTTGACTCCCTGATAGTTGAAGTGGTCTTCGAACTGTGGTTCGGGAATCTCGTTGACCTCGCCGGCGACCTCTTCGGCAAAGGATTCGACATCCTCGAGTTGGTCTTGGTCAATTTGGCCGTCCTCCTCGAGGGTTTCGAGCAACGATTCAACGGCATCGACGACCTCACGAACACGACTTCGGTGTTCGCGGATCATCCCGTCGTATTCGGTTTCGAACCACCGAATCTCCTCGTAGAGCTCGTCAGTGTCGTCAGCGAGTCGTTCGTTGATCGCCTCAACATCTGGTTCGTCGTCTTCGGCTTCGTCTTCTTGTTCGTCTTCTGGCTCGTCGGGTTCGGGATCCGGGTATGTGATATTCGAGCCGCTCGACAAACAGCCAGCAACCCCTGTGCCAATACCTACACTAGTAATCGCAAGATATCGGCGGCGTGTAGGTTGCATGAATCCGACTGGTCGTTCGGACATTATAAACCCCACGCCCATAATTATCAGCGATGACAAGCGGCGGGCTTTTTCCGAGCAGGCCCCAACTGCAGGTATGGTTGTTCACAACGACGTTCCCCCGCGAACACTCGGCGTCGAACTCCGCCAGGAGGGTGTCGTCGTCACCTACGCCGACGGTCGGACGACGCTCTACCGCGGCGTTCCACAGAAAGTCAGTGGCTCGCTACAAACGGCCCCTGGCAAACAGACACATGTATTGGTAACTGATCCAACCGAAACGGAGGGTGTGGTACTGTACGTCAACGATCTGAAAACTGCCGACGAAATTCTCGAGGACACTGGTGTCGGCCGCATTCTACTCGACGAAGGCGACCGCGAGGAGGTCTTTCCCGGTGTGACAGTAAGCCGAACCGACGGCCTGCGGACGACCGTCGAAGCCGACCCCGAAGAAGCAGGCGGCCGGGTGTTCGTCTTCGTCGAAGACGACTGGGGCGAAGCGAGCTACGAGTTCGTCGCTGAATCCGAACTCGAGTAGTCCAATGAGTCTCAGAAAACAGTGGCGACCCCTCGAGCGCTCGACAGTGAGTCGGGCACCCGACAGCTACGGGCTGTATGAGTTGGGCGATGCCGACGGCACCAGTCTCGGGGTCGGCATTGGTGTCCTACAGGACGAACTCAAAGAGGCACTCGCCTACGGTCGGCCAGCGAGTTTCAATCCGAGCGATGATGCAAGCGATGCTGGCGAGCCGACGCAGGTACGCTGGAAGCGAGCCACCTCGAAAGCCCACGCCGAGCAACTGCGTGTCGAGCATAGCTAACCCTACTCCGAGTATCATAAACCGCAGGCGGTCTAATGCAGTCTATGAGCGAGGATGCGGGAGTCGAACTCACCGTCCGGAGTGCTGAAAAGCGGGACGCCGGTCGTGGTATCGCCCGACTGCCAGACGGCGCGATGCGCGAACTCGGCGTTCTCAGCGGAGATACCGTCGTTATCGACGGAGAGAACACAACGGTTGCCAAAGTCTGGCCCGGCGGCCACGAGGCCGCTGCCGGCTCTGTGTTGATCGACGCCGACACACGGGCCAACGCTGGGATCAAAGTCGGCGAAACAGTTCGGGTGAAAAAAGAGCCTGTCTCGGAGGCCACACGGGTTCGGCTTTCGGCCCCCGAGGAGCTTGCCCAAGCCGACATCTCTCATGATACCATCGAAACGGCGGTCAAACGCGACATTCGAGACCGACCGATTCGCGAGCGCGAGGGCGTCCGCATCGAACGGCTCGCTGGCAGTCGGTTTACGGTCAGAGACACCACACCCGAAGGTACCGTCCGCGTCACCGATTCGACGCGGCTGACTGTCGATCCGCTACCGAAACAGTCGGCCAACACCCGACCAGCGTCGACCGAACAGCGACCGCCGTCGACCAGTCAGACTGAAAAATCGACTCGCCCTGCGACAGGTGTTACCTACGAGGATATCGGTGGGCTTGATGAGGAACTCGAACTCGTCCGCGAGATGATCGAACTCCCGCTTTCGGAGCCTGGTGTGTTCACCCGTCTCGGCGTCGAACCACCGAAAGGCGTACTGTTACACGGGCCGCCCGGAACCGGCAAAACGCTGATCGCAAAGGCGGTCGCCAATGAGGTCAACGCCACGTTTTTGACAGTCTCAGGCCCCGAAATCATGTCGAAGTACAAAGGCGAGTCCGAAGAACGACTTCGGGAAGTCTTCGAAGAGGCAAGCGAGGACGCCCCGGCAATTATCTTCTTCGACGAAATCGACTCGATTGCGCCCAAACGCGAAGACGGCGGTGACGTCGAGAGCCGTGTTGTCGGCCAACTGCTTTCGTTGATGGACGGACTCAACGCCCGTGGGAACGTGATTGTTATCGGTGCAACAAATCGCGTCGACTCGCTTGATGCGGCCCTTCGGCGCGGAGGGCGATTCGATCGAGAAATCGAAATCGGCGTCCCCGGCGAGACTGGTCGACGTGAAGTACTGGATGTCCACACCCGCCGGATGCCGCTGGCCGAGGACGTCCATGTTGGGAAACTCGCGTCTCGAACACATGGATTCGTAGGCGCAGACCTCGAGAGTCTCACCAAAGAGGCTGCTATGACCGCACTCCGGCGAACCAGACAGGCCGGCGAGCCCCTCCGAGATATCAACATTACACGCGCTGACTTCGAAACTGCAATGGCCTCGGTCGAACCCAGTGCAATGCGAGAGTACGTCGCTGAAACTCCCACCACTGATTTCGATGACGTCGGAGGACTCACCGAAGCCAAACAGCAACTCGAGCAGGCAGTAACCTGGCCGCTGTTGTATGGTCCGCTGTTCGATGCTGCTGACACCGCGCCTGCGGCGGGTGTACTCTTGTATGGCCCGCCAGGAACCGGCAAAACCCTCTTGGCGCGGGCCATTGCGGGCGAAAGCGAGGTCAACTTCATCCAGGTCCAAGGACCTGAACTGCTGGATCGGTACGTTGGAGAATCCGAACGCGCAGTCCGAGAGGTGTTCGAACGCGCTCGTCAGGCTGCTCCAGCGATCGTCTTTTTCGACGAAATAGACGCCATCGCCGGCGACCGCGACAGTCTCGGCAGCGATTCAGGAGTAGGCGACCGGGTAGTCTCACAACTGCTGACTGAACTTGACCGGCTCAGCGACAACCCGAACCTGGTCGTGTTGGCGGCGACCAACCGCCGTGGCAGTCTCGATGGCGCGCTGTTGCGTGCGGGCCGACTCGAGCGACACATTGAAGTGCCTGAGCCCGACCGTGATGCTCGCCGGGCGATTCTCGAGGTGCACACTCGAAACAAGCCGCTCGGCGGCAGTGTCGAGTTAGATTCGATCGCCGACGACACCGAAGGCTACTCGGGGGCTGAACTCACCTCGATCTGCCGTGAGGCCGCACTGTTGGCAATCGAGCGCGTTGCAGGAAGCTACGAAGGCGAGACAGCCAACGAGCATGTCGACGAACTATGTATCACCAACGAAGACTTCGAGGCGGCCCTACAGTCAGTTGCAACCAGCCGCTAGTCCGTGTGGAATCCCAGCGACCCGTGGTTTCAAATCGCCAGCCATCGTAGCGCCGTCTATGAGTGAAAAAGAGCCAATGAGCGAACAGCCACTAACGGAAAAGCGTGCTGACCAACTCAAAACCGCCTGCCGGAGTGCGGTCGGCGACAGCTGTCGGTCGGTGACGTACTTTGATGCGACCAACTATATGCAGGTGTATCTCCGCGGTGATCTCGAGCAGGACGCCGATCTAATGTCGTTTATCGGCCACGAGTGGCACGACTACAAAACGACGACCGAAGCGTATGCTGGCTCCGAACTCGGCAGGTATCGCTACTCGATTCGGGTGTTTGAAAACGGGTTTTTGGTTCGAGTGGGTGTCGGCGACAGGGGCGTGTTCGTCACTACCGACGGACTGAAACTGAAGGATTTCGACTCGCTGGTCGCGACGATCTCTGAGCTGCTCGAAAGCTGGGAGTAACTCGCTCTCGGTAGATGTAAGCCACTCTGGTGTCTATCCATCTCGCGTGTCACGTCGTCTTCGTGAAATTCTCGTCCTGCCGTCGACGGCTGCCCGCTGGTGGCGACGGACGACCACCGCCCCGGCAGCCGAACAGTGGCTACTGCTGGTTGGCTTGCCGATACTGTTAGTGGGCAGTTGGCTGGCTGGCCTCGAGACCCGGTTTGCCTTTCGGCTGAGCGCCGAGTCAGTGTTTGACTCCCCACAAACGTTCCTGACTGCCTTTACAGCTAACTACGTCCATTTCGGCGCTCGGCATCTGTTCGATAACCTCCTGAACTACTGGGTGACGCTGTTTGCGATCTACCCGCTTGTTGCGGTCGCAGGGTGGACCCGGCAGTTCCGGCTGTCAGTACTGGCGTATTTGATTGCCGTGCCGCTCGGGATTGCTGTCGTGACACTGGCCGTACTCAACCCCTCGAGCGAGCAGTTCGTCGTTGGGTTTTCGGGGATTGTCGCCGCGCTGTTGGGCTTTTTACCGGTCGTACTCGCGGCCGCCGTCAGTGAACAAACCGACGGCGCGATTGATCCGACGTGGGCAGTCGTCCCAGTACTGTTTTCGGTTGCGCTCGTGTTTTCGATTCCGTCGGTGCCGTACTTTCAGCCCCAACCAACGCTTGCGGTCGGCGTCGGGCTCACAGGAGTTGTGATCGGGGGGGTGCTGTGGGCTGGAACGCCAACGTACCGACTCAGACAGTACAGCCGACAGCTCAGTGCTGACGTTCGGCTCGCGTTTCTAATCGGCTCGACAGTGTTCGTCTTCGGCGTTGCGGGCGCACTCGTGTTTGTCCCTCGAGGAACCAACGTGTGGGGACATCTGTCCGGCTACGTAGTTGGATTTGTCATACCGTACGTATGGTTCGTACTCGCCGAGAGACTGCGGTTAGTCCCAAAATGACTGCGTACGAGCATACTGCCGTTCCTGTCGCAACAGGTCGCGATAAAACTCCGTTTCGTCCTCGCGGAAGTTGCTGATAATGCGTGCAGCGTTGTGTGGGCCGACCCCACGGGCCGCCAAGGCGACAACAGCCTGTTTACCGTGACTTTGGACCAGATTGGCCGCCCGGTAAGCCCGGCGAGTCTGTTTGTCTTGGTCGCTGTCTTTGCTGTCGGCTCTCACCGCCGACAGTACCTCTTTTGCCCACGGATTCAGTGCAGCAATCCGCGTCGAACCGCAGTCGGGACACTCCGGTTGGTCACGAACTCGCCGCACTTTGGTCGTATGATCCCAGTTTTTGCAGTGCAGACAACACAGCAACACCCGGTCGTTCTGGATCCGGTCTTTGATCGCCTCGATAACGCTGGCGTCGGCCTTTTCGGGCACGAGCAACTCCTGGCCAGTCGGCCTCGAGGTCGTCCCAATGGGTGTCTCATCGCCACTGATGACGAGTTCGATCTCACCGGACTGAATCCGTCTGAGTACGTCGGTTGCGGCCTCGAGAGCCAGATCACGGTGGAAAATCTCCCGGAGAGCTTCGTCGTACACCGGCGTTGCTTCTAAGGCCTCCAACAGCCGGTCTGCTCCGTACCGACTGCGACCCTGATACCGTTTGAGCGAACCGAATTTGGCCGCCACCTGGACGAGTGTGAACTTGAGCGTCTCCGAACCTTTGAGTGCAAGCTCGAGGTAGCTCTCGAGATGTGCGGGATCAGTCGACACCAAGTGGTCCCGAAACACGCCGGCAGAGACACCCTGTGGAACCTCGAAACTGATTCGGTAAGGATCAACGCTCATGCCGACCGACGAGCCGGTTTGCTGGCCGACGAGCGCAGACAGCAGCCGACCCAACGTTTCGTTGATTCGATGGCCTAACGCCGCGTTTATCCTGACCGTCCGGCCCCGCGATTCGATACAGATCCGCTCGTCAGTCGGGAGCCGAAAGCCGGCCTCGACGTGCCGAGCGATCGGCTCGAGTGCAGTCTCGACTGTCGGTTCGTCGGTTGGATACCGCCCGCAGAGGTCTCGAGAGACGCCCTCGAGTGTTCCGCCGGCTTCGAACTGCGAGCCAGCGACCCCTCGGAGTTTGCCGACCTCACCGGCGACAGCCTGTGGAACCGGAATCTCCTGGCCGACCCATGAGGGCACCTCGCCGGCAGGGTCTTCGATTGGGGCGACGTTGACCCGACGTTCTTCGTCGTCGATATCGTTGATTCGCCACATCTCACCGCGCTGGATGAACACCTCGCCGGGGGCAGCGAAGTTAACGACAAACCGCTCATCGAGCGTCCCGACCTGCGTCCGCGAGGACATATCGTGAACTTCGTAGCGTTCCTCGTCGGGAATCATCGAGAGGTTCGCATAATAATACTGCCAGGTGCCGCCGGTGGTCTCGAGTCGGTCGGCATCTTCCTCGAGCCACACCAGCCGATTGCTGTGAAGTTCGCGAACAACAGCCCGAAACTCGTCTTCGGTCAGTTCGTGGAACGGCCGGGCTCGCCGTACCGTCTCGTAGGCCCGCCGACCACTGATTTCGCCAGCGTCCATCACGAGGCCAACAAGCTGGTTGGCCAACACATCCAGACTGCCGTGGTGAATACCGGCAGTCTCGACCACTCCCGCTTTGGCTCGGCGGGCAATCGCCATCGCCTCGAGGGTGTCGTCCGGGTGACTGGTGATGACTGTTCCGTGCGAAACCTGGTCGTGACGGTGGCCCGCGCGGCCGACGCGCTGCAGCAGGCGGGCGACCTCGCGGGGACTGCCGTACTGGACGACGTGATCGACCCGGCCAACGTCGATGCCAAGTTCCATCGACGACGTACAGACCAGCCCATTAATTGCACCACGTTTGAACCGGTCTTCGACATCGACGCGCACGTCGCGTGATAGCGAGCCGTGGTGGACTTCGAGTGGTTCGCCGAGCGTTTTGAACCGTGAGCCGAGTGCTTCGGCAGTCTGTCGAGTGTTGACAAAGATCAACGTTGAGTCGTTTGCGGCGACAATATCTCGAATCGCTCGGACGTGGCTTGCGATTTCATCGGTCGTCGCCAACCTGCCTGCGAGCCGTTCGTCTTCAGCGGTAATCTCGGGACGACGAACCGTCAACTCGATTCGGCTGCCAGCGTCGACTTCAACGACCGAAAAATCCCGTTCGGGGTCGGTTTCGTCTGCAGCGATACCGTCGGGGACTCTCGAGCCAGTAAGAAAGGCTCCGACAGCCTCGGGGTCGCCGACGGTTGCCGACAGGCCGATACGCTGAAACGGCCCTGAAAGCAGCCTGAGACGCTCGAGGCCGACAGTCAGTTGTGCGCCGCGTTTCGAGGCGGCCAGTTCGTGGATTTCATCAACGACAACGTGCCGTACATCTGTGAGTCCCTCTCGTAGTTTCGAACCGGTCAGCATCGCCTGGAGAGTTTCGGGCGTCGTCACCAGCACCTCAGGCGGGTCGTTGGCCTGTTTTTGCCGCTGGTACTGAGTGGTATCGCCGTGTCGAACATCGATGGTAATCTCGAGTTGCTCGCCCCACCACTCGAGGCGCTCGCGCATGTCTCGGTTCAGCGCACGAAGTGGCGTGATATACAGTGCACAAAAGCCCTCGGTAGGCCCTTCGCGCTCGCGGTGTTGGACGATCGCATCAAACACCGGCAGCATTGCGGTTTCGGTTTTGCCCGTCCCAGTGGGCGCGACAATGAGTGTATTGCGGCCCGACGCAAGCGCAGGAATCGCCCGCCGCTGTGGGTCAGTTGGCCTCGAAAACCCACGTTCCGAGAGAGCAGCCCGTACTGTCTCGCCGAGATGAACAAACGCATCCGCACCCGAGTCGGTATCCGCCGAACCCATTGTCAGAACAAACACTGCAAGGCGATTAAGCACACCGCCTCAGAGATTCCAGACAGAACCTGTGTCGGCTTCGGACGCTACCAGTTGAGGCGGCTATGCGATGCATGCGATCCAAACAGCCTTATGCGGGCACCGCCTTCAGTAGAGGGCGGGCAGACTCGAAGGATGACCACTCATAGCCGTAGGCCTCGAGTAGTTGGGTGACCGGGCGTTGTTCTTCGTGAACCTCACAGTAGAGTATCCGGGGTGGCTGCGAGCGGATGGTTCGTTCGAGACCGCGAAGCACCTCGGCTTCTGCGCCCTCGGCGTCGATTTTGAGGATGTCCGGCGGGCGAATCTCACCACGTTCGATCAGGCTGTCGCCGTCTACGGTTTCGACCGAAATGGTGGCTTCGGGATGGTCGCCTCGAGCGCCCGCGATCTGTGCGCCTGCTGTAGCCGTGGCAGTAAACTCGACTGTTCCGGGGCTGTCATAGAGCGCTAGCTGTTTGATTGTCGCTTCGTGGCCCACCGTCTCAAGTACCGTAGACAGCCTCGAGGCGGTTTTCGGATGAGGTTCAAACGCAACCACCTCGACGTCCTCGGCGACTTCGGCAGCAACGACCGCATGCCACCCGAGGTGGGCACCGACATCATAGAACACATCACCGGGCTGTAGCTCCTCGATGAGTTCCGCAAACAGCTGGATTTCAGGGTGCATCCATCTGAATCGCTGGTACTGCCAGTACGTCTCCAGCGGAAACTCGACAGGCATGCCGTTGACCTCGTGGACGATTGATTCATGATTCGAGATCCGATACAGAAGGCGTGGAATTCGGAGCCTCCAGTAGGCGGTTTTGAGCGGCGAGTGCAAGCCAACGGACTTCGTCCACCGCTTGAGAAACCCGGTATACAAGCGTCCATCCATACTGTGCTGTAGTGACTGAGTATCTGCATATTACAGTATCAATCTGACGGAGAGATGGGCCGAATAACACCAAGTAGTTAATATCACGTTCGAAGACACAGTGAATACATGGAGGTACTCGCACTCGCGATACTCTTGTGTGCGGCTACCATGGCAGGAATCCTTGCGGTGACGTGGTTCTGTGTTGATACAGCACAACTCGAGGAACTCCGAGAGCGACCAGCGTGGGTTCGAACTCGTGGGCGAAACGTAGCCCCATACCTCGGTGGGCTCGCGCTGGTATTGATTCTCAACAAGGGACTCCAAGGGCCAATCGAACGTCTCTCGAAGACGTACGGTATCGAAGCAACGCCGTATCTGTATGCGATCGAAGGCCACACTGTCGTCTGGTTTCAGGAACTGATTCCAGGAGTATTGCTTGCATACTTCGTTGTGGCCTACACTGTCGGCTACGCCGTCTTGCTGGTGAGCCCGGCGGTTGTCTACTTTTTTGCACAGACGGTCGAACCGATCCGTCGGCTGCTCGTCGCCTACGCAGTCAATTACGCGGTCGCCGTTCCGTTGTATGCGGCTGTCGTTGCCTACGGACCGCGCAACGCTGATCGGGCCGGCGGTTCGACGAGTGCGGATGCAACACTGCTTGAGTTCATCCCGGATATTAGCGCCATTACTGTTCACATCAACAGTAACACGAACGTCTTTCCGTCGCTGCATGCGTCGTTGTCTGTGACTGTACTACTTTTGGCCTGGACAACTCACGCGGAGTTTCGCAGATGGTTTATGCTCACGGCGGTGCTGGGTGGATCGATTGTGGTCTCGACGATGGCACTGGGAATCCACTGGGTGACAGATGTCGTCACAGGAGCCGTCCTTGCAGTTGTCGCCGTTGGGATTGCAACTCGCCTCGTCAGGTAACGTCCGAAACGTTCGAGTGAACCACTCAGACAGTCTCATAGCTACCGAGACGCGTTCCATCAAGCAAGTACAACTCGCCGTTTGTGAGCGCCTCGGGCAAAAACGGAGCCAAAAACCCCTCTTCGGGGACGTTGACCCATGTGCCACCCGACCGCTGGTTGAACGCCGGCAGGACGACGAGCCGTGGGTCGGCCCACTCGAGAGCCGACGGCTCACACTCGAGGCCCGCTGCCATTACCTCGCATGCGAGCCGTCCACGAAGCCACGCCGCTTCAGTCCGATACCCCCCGACACTGTCGGTGAGTTTGACCTGTGGATGCTCGTGGGCCATACAGATACTCTCAGCAGACAACAGCGCCGGGTCGGGCCACGTATGGCCGTGAAACACACCAATCTCAGCGTGGTCGTCACCGATGACGCCACCCGTTGGTGGGAGAATCTCGACGCCCGCTTGCTGGCCCCATAGCTCCTCGAGGCCACCGTCGTGGTTGCCGGGTGTGACCGTAATCGAGACGTCTTGATCCTCGACCACTGCCGAATACAGCGCTAGCAACTCATCGCGTTCGGGGCCTTCGATGCTGCCGATCCGGTGGCTGAGGTCTCCGAGGACGACCAGTTGGTCGACACCAGTCTGTTCGATAAGCCCGAGGAGTCGGCGGCGGCGCTCGTCGGCGTTGTTCGGCAACTCGACACCGCGTTCATACCGCAGTCCGGCCTCGATACCGGCATGGTAGTCACCAACAAGCAACGCTCGGCTGCTGGTAAACGTAGCGATCGCCGCCGGAGCATCCGCAATCGGCTCAATACGCACACGGCGTGCCATCAGATCGCTTTGAGGGTGTCGTCGCCGGTCTCATAACACCGGCCTCCCATCAGCGCGTCGGCGATTGCGTCCTGAATATCCGTCTCAGTGACTCCGTAGCGCTCGACAAGTGCAGCGCTGAGCACTGGCGGCTCGACACCGTTGCCATCGTCCAACTCAGCCATCACCTCGACGACCGTCTCCTCGAGGTCGATATCTTCGGCGGCCGCAGACTCGTCGGTTTCAGTGTCTCCAGACTCTTGGGGCGATGCTGGTTCGGCAGCCTCAGAAACGTCACCCAGCGATGCTGGTTCGGCAGCCTCAGAATCGTCACTCGAGGTAGGTTTGGTAGATTCCTCGAGAGAGGGAGTCTCATCTTCGAACTCACCGAGTTCGTCTTCGAACGATCCGAGCGAGTCAGCGGGTTGTTCGGTCGGCTCGGGAGTCGTTTCGGGACTGTCGGCCTGAGTAGACTGTTCGGCCGGTGCGGCTTTTTCTGCTTGCTCGGCGAGTTCGTCTACATCCGGTACGTCGATACCGGCTTGGCCTGCTGGATCGACTTCGTTGCCGCTCGAGAAACTGGTGTCGTACTCCGATTCGAGTTCGGCGCGCTCTTGATCGTCGAGTTGGTACATTCCAGCTTCGGCGGCCGGCTCGTCAGTTGTGGGCTCGGAGTCCGGCTCGGTAGCCGCCTCGGTGTCCG
>LKML01000107.1 GCA_001563795.1 Haloferacaceae archaeon B1-Br10_E2g22
AAGCCGGAGGAGGGATCCGAACCCTCGACCTAATCCTTACGAAGGATTCGCTCTGCCAGGCTGAGCTACTCCGGCACGCACTGTACTGTACCGCCATCTCGCAAATAAGGGTTGCGAAACCCCGTTCAGTTGTCGCCGTCGGGATCGACAACGATGAGTTCACCATCAACGACATCCACGTTGATCAGCGTCTTGACGTCGTAGTCGGTTTCATCGAGTTTGTTCTCGCCGGCCTTTTTGATAACGGCGAGCACATCGACAATCTCGGCGTCCATCTCAGTCAGCGCATCGAGAATCGCACTCATCGTTCCGCCTGTCGAGAGCACATCGTCCAACACGAGCACCCGGTCGCCGGCTTCGACATCGTTGATATACATCTCGGATTTCGAGTAGCCAGTCACCTGTGACAGCGAGACCTCTCCTTCGAGGCCGTATGAGCGTTTGCGAATAATCGCGACGGGAATATCGGTCGAAAGCGAGACGGCCGTCGAGATGTGGATTCCCATCGCTGCCGGCGTGACGATTTTATCGACCTCCTCGAGGTCGACACGTCGGAGAATACGAACCGTGATCTCCCGAAGCAACTCGGGTTCCAACATCGGGACGCCATCACTGACCGGGTGGACGAAATACTGGTAGCCGTCTTTTTCAGTAATCGGTGCCTCGAGAAGCGACTGCCGCAGACGATCCATACCACCAGTTTGGGAGTTGGAACCTAAAGATGACGGTCGAGCGGGCTCACAGCGTGTGTGGCGTGCCAATCCGAAACGTACAGCTTCCACCGAACCGAGCCAGCGGCCTCGAGCCAAGCGACAGCGAGGCCAGCGTTTCGGCCCACCGATGGCTCCCGAGGCTCCAGTCGGCTCGGTGGCTCAGTGGTCGCATACCGAGTTGGCCGTCGAACTCGAGGGGCGTTCGATACCACTCGCCGTTGTCCGTTGTATACGACGCCGTCGAAAGCTGCAACGAGCGGGTCGGTGGCTGATCGACAGCCAACGAGAGTACCCGCTGGCCGTCAACTACCAGCCGTGTTTGGGTTACCCCGTCGGTTGTCGAAATATCGATCTCGGCGAGTGATTTCGGATACCCCCAGATCTCTCGGCCGAGCGCACACGCCGACTCAGTTGTCACCGGTAGCTGCCAGACGTAGCCGCCGACCGCTGGCGAAAGCCCCGAAACCACTGGATAGCTACTCGCCGAGTCGGGAACAGCCGGGATCATAATCCCAACCTCGTTGTAGGGGTCAATCTCGGTGTCACCGATCCGTTGATACGCCACAGAAAGAATCACCACCGCCGACCGGTTTGGTGTGAGCCGAACCGGCTGTAGCGGGCCCTCAAGAAGCTGACCTACCTCAGCCGATGCGGTCAGGACAACCCCCGAAATCGTAGCTTCGGTCTCGAGCGGCACTGCGACCGTCTGGCCACTCGAAAGCTGATGGGACTCTGCGGCCGAACCGGTCGGTTCGCCAACAGGCCAGTGTGTTCGTATCGGAACCGACCACCCAAGCAACGTCGTCGTGAGTGTATCCTGTAGGCGGTCTGGGAGCAGTCGGCTTGCCAGTATGAGTCGGCTGCGAGTGCCAACCGGATACCGCCTCGAGGGCTGCTCTGCTGTCGCCGCCGTGAGAATCGTTTCGGCCACTCTCTCGGGGCTGACCGCCAGGGGCTCACACATGAGCGTCCAGCCGGACTCGAGTGTCTCATAGAGCCCACTGTAGACAGCGGTTCGCTCTTGGCGCATGCGGCTGCGTGCGGCCTCCGCGAACCCGGTGTCAACCCATGCAGGCTCGATGAGCGACACTGCAATGGCAGTCTCGCGGAGTTCCATACGCAGGCTGTCTGTCATCGACTCGAGAGCGGATTTGGCTGCTCCGTACGTTCCAAGTCCCGGCGACGGTGCGACCCCAAGCACACTCGAGACCATTAGAATCCGGCCTTCACCCTGGGCTCGCATCGTCGGCAACACCGCCTGTGTCATGCGATGGGGGCCGTGGACGACGACATCGAACAGTTGGCGTGAGTCCTCGAGTGAGACGTCTTCGATCGGGCCAGGAACCGAAATACCAGCGTTGTTGACCAGCACATCGATTCGGCCTGTGTCGTCTACAATGCGATCGACGACAGTCTGAACTGCAGACCCATCAGTAACGTCGAGTTCCAGGCACCGACAGGTGGCTGCAACCTGGGGGGCGAACGGCTCGATATCGGTTGCATACACGATCCAACCACGGTCGGCGAACGCCTCGGCGGTCGCCGCACCGATTCCCGAGGCCGCACCAGTAATCAATACGACGGGTCGGCACTCGCGGTCGGCCATTATTCACGTGTTGGCCACGAGAGATATAAAACCAAACGAGACGCCCTACAGTTCTGTTTGGGCATACTGTACGGTCTGCCAGACGAGGGCTGCGATTCCGCCAAGCCCAACAGCGACAACCCCGACAAACAGCGGTGAGGCGAGCGCAGCATACGAAGCAACACCGCCAACAACGAGATACGGCACTGTAAGGCCAGCAACGATGAGTCCCGCACCCACGGCCGTCAGCACAGAAGGCACGCGTCGGTCGCCTGTCTTCTGGGCGATGGCCTGCGAAGCGAGTACAACCACACCGAACGGCAGCAGACCAAACAGCCAGATGAACGTCGAGGTCGGTGCCTCGCCGAAGCCGTTTGTCGTCCCCGCATCGGGTTGGACACCGGTCTGGAACAGATACCGCTCGCCGTCGATTTCGATCAGTTTGAACGCTTCCTCGCCGTCTTCGACCTCACCGTAGTGGAACTCTGTAGGTGGCTCTCGAACCGAATCACAGACGACGACTGTCGAACGACAGACCGGCAACTCATAGCGTCGCCACTCATTTGAGGACTCGCTTTCGAGAGTCTGTTCGACTACTGCCTGACCAGTCGGTGACAGCTCCTCGAGCGGCGTTGCTGATTCCGGCTCGAGTTCATATATATCGACGAGCCGGTCATACTGGCTTTCGTCTTCGGAGACGGCCTGATGTAGATACGGTGCAGGCTCGCTTGTCTCGTACGGTGAGCCGAACACTGGATGCGGAGCCACCCCACTGACGAGCAACAACACACCAACGACCAGCCCAACGAACAGCCGACGCCGATTGCCGTCCATACGGTCGCTGGGGTCTTCGGTAACAAATCCGTTCCGACAGCCGACGGTCTCATCAATCCGGTAACAAAAAAGGTTTGTGAGCTATCTTCCTGTAGTACTGTATGGCCTCTGCAACCAGCCAACCCGCTACTGAGTCGTTGACACCACTTCACTGGCTCGGAATCGTGATGGCACTGACCAGTGCAGCCGTCCATTTTGTGTTAGGAGTGGGCTTTCTGCCGCACTGGATGGGTGTGCTGTTTGTCCTTGCGGGCGGTGGGTACGTCGGCGGTGTCGTGTTGGTCGTCCTCGAGTATCGTCGTCGGTTGCTGTATGTCGTCGGGATTCCCTACACGCTCGTCCAGATTGGTGGCTGGTATGTAGTCAACCAGCCTGCCGGGCTTGGCGAGATAACGACCGCAGGTGCGATTGACAAAATCGCACAGGTCGTACTTATTGCCGTTCTTGTCGTGTTGTACCAACGAGAATCGTAGATGTCGGCGACATACCCACAGAACAATGGAGGCTAATCAGCCCGCTGCGGTGGGCGGCCTACGTCAATGGTCAGCCGCGGCGCTGTGGGTCACTGTGCTCGCGGGAACCGCGGCGGCAGTACTCCTCGAGAGTGTGGGCAACGCGAGTCGGTTTATTAGCGGCGTTGGTGGCGGACTCCTGGTTATCACCGCGATTACAGGTTGGTGTATCACTCGCCTCGAGACAGTCTCGATTACGCTGCCGACGGTACTCACGCTGGCTCGAGGCGCAGCGCTGGCGGTGTTTGTGGGCTTGTTGGCAACAGACATCCCCTCCGGCGTGTTGGCGTGGCTACCGGCAGTCCTGTTTGGGTTTGCTGCCGGTGGCGATGCGTTCGACGGTGCGCTTGCGCGAGCGACCGACTCGGTCTCGGAGCTTGGGGCACGATTGGATACCGAAACTGACGGCCTCACCGTGTTGTTCGGGACGGTGTTCGTTGTCCGGTTCGAACTCGTTCCGGCTGTTTTTTTGCTCGTTGGGCTGGCTCGGTATGCGTTCATTGCCGGCATTTGGCACCGAGAGCGTCGTGGTCTGCCGGTGTACGACCTGCCGCCGAGTCAACTCCGACGGCTGCTCGGTGGGGCCGCAATGGTGACTATCTGGATTGCGCTGTTGCCGGTTGTCCCCATTTCGGTTACCCGACCGCTTGCGGTCGTCGTGGCAGTTCCGTTCCTGATTAATTTCACACGCGATTGGTTTGCTGTGTCGGGACGCCGTTGAGACGGATGTTTAAGTAGTCAGTTGGCAAACAGCAGATCGAATGCGTGTTGGTCTCGTCATCTACGGGAGTCTATCCCAACAGTCAGGAGGGTTCCGGTACGACCGGAAACTCTGTGAGTACCTTCGAGGCCGCGGCGACACCGTCGAGGTGATTTCGGTGCCATGGCGGAGCTACTGGCACAACGTCGCAACCGGGTTTTCTCGCCGCCTCCGAAGCCGGCTGGATCGACCGTTCGATGTGCTGATCCAAGACGAACTGTGTCATCCAACACTGTGGTGGCTCAACGGCCGTCTCAGTCGCCCGAAACGCACGGTTGGGCTGGTTCATCACGTCCAATCGGACGAACAGCCTGGACTTACCGGAGTTCGGCGTCGAATCGAGCGTCGGTATCTTCAGTCGGTCGATCACGCAGTAGCGACCAGTGAGTTCACCAAACAGCGCGGCCGTCGGCTGGCCCCCGATGTCGACGACTGGCTGGTCGCCCCGCCGGCCGGCCGACACGAAGGCCCGGCCATAGACGAATCAGTTGTTCGTCAACGCGCTCACAGCTCGCCGCTGCAGATCGTCTATCTCGGGAATCTGATTCCACGAAAGAACCTGTTGGGGCTGCTTTCGGCACTCGAGCGACTGGAAGCCCACGAGAACGCTCCGGACTGGCGGCTGTCGGTGCTGGGAAGCCACGAGGCCGACCCAGCGTACGCCAAGCGGGCTCACCGCCGTCTCGCTGACCTCGAGTTCGCCGACCGCATCGACATGTTGGGTAAAGTCTCTGATGACGTGGTCAAACAAACGCTCACAGACAGCCACGTCCTGTGTGTGCCTTCGACTTACGAGGGGTTCGGGATGGTGTATCTCGAGGCCACAGAGTACGGCGTTGTCCCGATTGCCAGTGCCAACGGTGGGGCTCGTGAGTTCATCACTGACGGACACAACGGCGCACTGGTTGGGCCAGCCGACCACCAGCGACTCGCGGGCCTGCTTGCGGCGTGGGCCGAAGACCGCGAGCAACTGGCAACGCTGGGAGTGGCCGCCCTCGAGACAGCCGCAGCACACCCAAGGTGGGCCGAAACGTTCGAATCGATTCGCTTGCTTTGTGCAGACGAAACACCCGCGGTAAACATATGAGGCTACGAAATTAATGACGACACTCCAAACGTTTCTGACCGCAAAACGCTCACTCGAAGACCGTGCGCTCAACCGTGTTGTCTGGCATCGATTTGTCGAGGAACTCTCCGGGCGTGCGAGTAGCGAGGAACCGGTTCGAATCCTCGAGATTGGCCTTGGCACAGGTTCGATGATCGCCAGGCTCGCCGAGTGGGAGGCTCTGCCACTGCAGGTGACCTACCGTGCGATCGATATTGACCCCGAGACGCTTGCGGTGGCTCGCCGAAAACTCCCTGAGCGGCTCCAGACAGCAGGCTACACTGTTGAGACGACAGACAACGTGATTCGTGCCCACAAAGAGTCCACCGGCCCGGATCGAACCCTCGAGATCACACTCGAGACCGGAGATGCCTTCGAGACAACCGACCACGCGGATGCCGTCATCGCCTCGGCCGTCTTGGATCTGGTTGAGCTGTCCGAAGCACTCGAGGCGATCACACAGCTCTGTGCGGACGACGGCTTGTTGTATGCGCCCTTTACGTTCAACGGCCACACGTCGTTTCGGCCCTCTGAGCCCGCAGACCCAACAATTGAGCGGTTGTATCACCGGCATATGGACGAAATCCGCGAGCAGCCGGGCGGGAGTCGGGCTGGCCAACAGCTACTGACGGCGCTGCCAGCCGCAGGCTACAGGATTCTCGAGGCGGGCGGTGCCGACTGGGTCGTCCACCCGACAGACGGTGTGTACCCGGCCGACGAGGCAGTCGTCCTCGAGTTTTTGTGTTCGACAATCGATTCGGCACTGGCCGAGTATCCACCCACGACGCTTGATCCCGAGACGCGTACCCGATGGATCAACAAACGTCGTGAGCAACTCGAGTCTGGTGAGTTGACGCTTGTTGCCCACCATATGGACGTCCTCGCCGAGTTGTCCTAATCGTCGAGAAACGGTGGCAGGCGCTCTGGGTCGGGTTCTGATAGCGGTTCATCCGCAAGCATAGCAGTGAGTCGGCGGGCTCCCTCGGCCGGATCGTAGCCAATCTTATTGAGATGTTCCAGCGGCGTGCGGTTTGGGTTGCGCTCCCAGTGGGCCCACACTTCTGTGTGGCCCTCGTCGGTCGGAAACAGCCGGACATGCAGTTGGTTGTGGCCGAACAGCCCGTTTGGTCGGTAGACGTAGCTGCCGATTTCGTGCACCATCTGACCATCACGTTCATACCCATGTAGATAGGCTCTGAACAGTTGGCTAAAGCCGCATGCCTCGAGGCGCTGTCGGGCGGAGTTGGGATCGACCGCCCAAATGCCGACATATTCAGCTGCCGGCGGCGGCAACACACTGGCGTGTCTGGGAACCAGTCGGTCGGGGACGGCAACCACGACCCGCCCGGCAGCCACTCGAAGCCGGGAGAATCCGACACGAGCCATAACCGTCCAGACTGCAGCAGCTACAACGAGCCCGTAGACCGGTCGTCGAACCATCATTGCTCAATTGGCTGTTCGTAGCTCGCATACGCCTTGTCGTCCTCCCAGAGCCGAACCCGAATTCGGTCGGGAACGGTCGGGTTGGCCGCCGAGAGAATTTCCTCACAACATATCCTCGAGAAGTGTTCGACACTTGGATTCAGCCCCTCGAAGGCCGGCTGGTCGTTGAGCGTCGTATCAGCGTACGTCTCGACGACACTGTCGATGGCCGCGTTGATTTCGTCAATATCGACCAGATAGCCGTACTCGTTGAGCGACTCTCCTTCAAACTCGACGACAGCAGTGAACTGATGTGAATGAAGCTCTCCTTCCGGGCCGGGATCAGGTACCGTCAGAAAGTGCTGGGCGATAAAGGGCCGACGAACCGAAACCGTGTACATACGTGCTTCTATGGTTGGTCGTAGCTAAAGAGTGTCCCGACCGGTCTCGGGTGTCCGTCGCTGGCTTCGGGTTGGTTCGTACTGTCGGCTCCGGCGAGGCTGTCATACACGTCGGGAGCCGACTCAATGGGATATCGGTCAGTCAACAGCTCAGCAAACGACGCCTCGAGTTGTGCCCA
>LKML01000108.1 GCA_001563795.1 Haloferacaceae archaeon B1-Br10_E2g22
GTAACGGTGGCTGTGTTCCATCGCTGTCTGTTGATTAGGTACTGTATCTATGTAATAGTTTGTGCCCGCGTTGTCGGATTCATCCTCGGGGTCAAGCCCCGAGGTATTCTCCTTGACCGCCGATAAATTACTGTAAAGCATAAATTGACTTAGCAAATATTAAGCGACTACATCTCAAACGTCAGTGTATGACTGAACGAGTTGCGACAACACCAGGGCTGTTTCCGTTGCCCGATGCGGCCAAACAGGAGCTTTCTGATCTCAAAGGCCACCAAAAGCACGATCTGATCTCGGGTACTGAAGGCGGCGAAATCGCTGCCGCCTACAAGAAGTATCGCAGTGAAGTACTCGACGAACAGCAGGCACTCGAGCTTGACCGCATCGTCGAAGGTCACCTCCGCTGGGACGATATGCTCGCCCATCCGCTGACGACCCACAAAAACGTCGATCCGAAAGGGATCGTCCGCTACTACGACAACAACAACTTCTACCGCGACCCCGTCGTCGAAGGCGAACTCACCTTCTCGGGCGATGTGGCTGACGAACTCACCGTCGCAAGCGAACACATCGACAGCGGCTCACTGCAGGCAGTCCTGCCGGGGCCATACTCGCTTTTCGATCTCGCAACTGACGAGTACTACGGCGACGAACATGAATTTCTCGAGGCCGTTGCCGACTTCCTCGGCGGCGAACTCGAGGCGTTCCCCGAACACGAAACGCTATTTTTGCTTGAGCCTTCTCTGGTCGAAAACGCCCCTGACGAAGACCTCCAAGAACAACTTGCCGAGGCAGTCGATACCGTCGCAAGTGAAACCGACGCCGACGTTGTCGTTCACACTTACTTCGGCGCGCTGGACGAGAAAACCTATGCGCACCTGATGGACGCCGACGTCGAGGCACTCGGGTTCGATCTCGTCGCGGGCGACCGCGAAGAGACACTTTCGAATATCAACGAGTTCGGAACAAAAGACGCCGCCGCCCTCGGCATTGCCGACGGCCAAAACACCCTCGTTGAGTCCGCTGACACGCTCCAAGAGCGCGTCGAGTGGTTCCAAAATCAGGTTCCCGTCCAAGAGTTCGATCGACTGTATCTGTCGACCAACACCGAACCGTTCTATCTGCCAGTGAACAAACACCGCGAGAAACTCGCCGCAATTGCTGCGGCAGCCGCCGAAGAGGAGGTAACAGCATGAGCCGACCAGCCGACAACCGCGAACAGTTCCGCCCAGAAGACCACGAAACCGACCACTTCCTTTTGACGACCGTCGTTGGGTCGTACCCCAAACCGAAGTGGCTCAACCGAGCTGACGAACTCGTCTCTGATCCTGATTCGAAGTTCAACGAAGAAAACCTCAAAGAGGCTCACGACGACGCCGCTCGCGTCATTACGAACGAACACGAACGAGCCGGCCTCGATACCGTCGTCGACGGCGAAGTCCGCCGAAACGAGATGGTCGAGTTCTTCGCCGACCGGATCGACGGCTATGAGTTCAACGGCCCTGTGAAAGTCTGGGGTCACAACTACTTCGATAAACCCTCGGTGTCGTCGCCAGTCAGCTACGACGAACCGTGGTTGGTTGATGAGTTCGAGTTCACCAACAACGTCGCCAGCAAGCCGGTCAAAGTCCCTATTACGGGCCCGTACACACTGGGCAACTGGGCGTTCAACGAGGCTTATGAGACCGAAGAGGAACTCGTCTACGAACTCGCCGACTTGGTCAACATCGAGATCGAACGGCTTGTCGAAGCTGGCGCAAAGTACATCCAGATCGACGAGCCCGCCCTGGCGACGACACCAGACGACCACGCCATTGTCGGCGAGGCACTCGACCGAATCGTCAGCGGCATTCCCGAGGAGGTTCGGATCGGACTGCATGTCTGTTACGGCGACTACTCACGAATCTACCCCGAATTGAACGACTACCCAATCGATGAGTTCGACCTCGAGCTTTGCAACGGCGGCTACGAGCAGATCGACGTCTTCACTGACCCGGAGTTCGTCCCGGATCTCGCACTCGGCGTTGTCGACGTTCACACCGCCGAAATCGAGACGGTCGAAGAAATCAAAGCAAACATTCTGCAGGGTCTGAAAGTTGTCCCACCGGAACGGCTCACTATCAGCCCCGACTGTGGTGTGAAACTGCTGCCGCGTGAGATTGCCTACGGTAAAATGGAAAACATGGTGAAAGCCACACGCGAGATCGAAGCCGAACTGGATGCCGGCGAGATCGATCTCGAAGAGCCGCTGGCAGTCATCGAATAACACCCGTTTTAATTTCAGGCTGTTTGTGACTGAGGATCAAACAGACTCGCCATGAGTTTCTGTTGGCCGATCCGAAGGTGTTGATGAAACGTCGGCGGCGAAATGCCGAGCGTGTTGGCGATGTCTTCACCAGAACTGTCGCGTGGCCACTCGAAGTATCCCGCCGCATAGGCAGTCTCGAGTACAGACCGTTGTCTGTCTGTGAGTGGTGCCGTTGGAGACTGTTGTGCGTGTTCGTTCGGAGGGATAGCATGTCGTTGACGACGCGCCAGCAACTCGACGTCTGGTGTGGTCTCAGCGATTGTCTCGAGGAGTTCCCGAACGTTGTCTCCGGGTGGTAGCCGAACAGTGAGATACGCATCACCGTTGGCGAGCGTCGCCGACTCGGTCGACCAGCCGTGGGCTGCAAGCAGTGCGGTCACACAGGTTTGGTCACTCCAGAGCTGAATGCGACATGTTTGACCCTGTTGGCCGAGTACCGAGAGGCTGAACGCTTCTAACGGCTCGAAGACGGCCTCAACAGTCTCTAGGTTGGTCACCGCAACAGTCCCAAACATGTTGTAGCCACCGTCGGGGCTGCCGACAGTATGGGTGATCTCGATTTGCCAGTCGTCCGGAGGCGGCGTTGGATGGCGGATGTACGCTGGCAAGCGAATTTCGAGTTCGATTACCTTGTCGTTCATCAGTGCCTGACGACGTTCGCTCGTGGCGACCGCGTGGCCGACGAGCCCGCCGAGCTGTGAGAGAATTGCTCGTTCGTCGGCATCAAACGCGTTCGGGCGGTCGGTGTAGAGCAAACATAGCCCGTACTGTGTGCCATCGTGACTGATCGGGACTGCCGCAAGAGCCCGGTTCTCTGCGGGCAGATCACTGTCGGTTCGCCAGTCGAACGCAGCGTTTTCGACCATCTGTGTAGTCGTCTGGAGACGACCCGTCCAGGCGGCTTGGCGGATGGCTGTCGTCCCGAACAGACGCTCGGTTGTGGCCAACTCACCAGCCATTGGCTGGGTCGGTGTCTGCTGAGAACCGCTGGCTTCACAGCCGCCTGCGGTCGCCCGTATTGAGAGTGATTCACTGCGGCTCTCCAATGTGCCGATCTCGACACAGCTGTAGTGGCCAGTCTCGAGGAGCCTCTCGCAGACGACCGCCTCGAGTTCGGCCTGAGAGGGAGCGTTGAGGACAGTGTGAGTGACTTCTCTGAGCGCAGTGTTGAGGTCGTTGAGTGTGTCCAATACGTCGCGTTCGGCCTCGAGTCGCCGGGTAGCCCGAACCTGTTGGGTGATATTGATATGGGCGACAACTGCACAGCGGTCGCCCTGTAGTTCCTGTGAGACTGCTTGGAGGAGATACCACCGCTGTTCGAGTGGCGAATGACATGGATAGCTCTGTTGGAACGTCTCACGCTCGCCAGCGAGTATTGCCTCGAGACCACGTTTAACTGCCAGTGCGCTTTCAGTTCCAGCCTGCTCGCAGACGTCCAGATAGTTTATGCCGACCGTCTCAGGGTCGGTCTGGATGTCGTTTGCCGCACCGAACGTTTGCCACGAGTGGTTCGTCTGCTGGATGATCCCTTCGCTGTCCAAGACGGCGACGTTCACCGGCAGGCTGTCGAGCGCCGCGGCACGCACCTGCTGTGAGCGATCCATACCGAAGGTACGTCTCGAGGCTCAATAGCCCCACTGTCGGAATACATACCGTTCAATTTCGACTCACAGTCGGCGGCTATAGATGATTTCTGACGAATATCGTTCACATACATACTACGAGCCAAACAGTTAATTCAGTCGGTCGCTGTCACCGAAACAGAAGCATGAACGGCCGGTATAACACCAATCGGGCAAGTGACGAACACGAAACTAACCAGACAGGTGGTAAACACGGAACTAACCGGGCAGACAGCGAACACGAATCCAACCAGCCAAACACCGGACACCGCGAGCACACACAGCCACCTGCCGACGGCGAAATCACCGACAACCGTGGCACGGCCGACAAGACACCCGTTGTTTCGGAGGATCACCGCCGCGAGTGGCGGCGCTGGGTGATCGAACACCTCACGACTGCAACAGCGGGTGTTGTTCCGGTAGGCCAACTCGTCGAACAGATCAACGAACAGGAACCCGAAGACCTCAGCCGCTCGAGGATTCAGACCGTTTTAAAAACAGAGCTTTTAGCTACCGTTGAGCACGAACCGGGCCTCGAGTACGATGCCGACCGACAGGTCGTTATCAACTATGGTTATTAACTCTGGCAGATTCAGCAACCTCTTGTGGGCTGCCGTTGTAGGAATGTAAAATGTCAGATCCATCTCTCACCGAGGGACTCGAGGCTGAATGTACAGACGAGATCTGACGGCCGGGGCTCATAGCTCGTATCGATGAAGTCCGCATATGCGATTCTAACCATAACATTGGTACTCACACGCAATGCAGATAAACATCACAGCAGTCAGCCGGCTACCGACTACCAGATGAGGCGAGTTTCGAACAGCTGTCAATTTACCAAAAAAGTTAACACAATTTGAGACTGTCCACCAGTATGGACAGACGACAGTACCTTACCGGGATAACGGCGGCTGCGGTAGCCGGGCTCGCAGGGTGTACGGACGCCCTGGATGGCGGCGAAGAACAACAGGGCGCAGCAGGACTCATGGATATCGGCGACTCGAGCCTTCGAGAAACGGACGATGGCGATGTCGTTATCTCTGGGTCTGTCGAAAACGTCTCCGGTGATGAACTGATTGGAGCAACCATTGTCGCCGAGCTATTCGGCCCAGACGAAACCCCGTTGTTCGATGACGAGTTAGACTACCCACGTGCGCCGCTTGGCGACCAAGGAACAGTCGCGGCTGACGAGACAGTGACGTTCGATATTGACACAGAACAGGACTCAGAGGACGACATCGACGACTACGAACTGTACATTGGCGAGGCGACCCAGCCAGCGTGAGCCCCCTTGGGCCGAAACGCTCGGGAACCATGAGCGTCGAATGTCCAAGTTTGTGAGACTATTTCCAGTTTGTTTTCTGGAAGCGGCCTTCTTGCGAACTGACTGTTTCTGATCAATATAAAGCGAACAGCGAGAGTTTCACGGGTCACCTGGCCTGTGGTCGTTTACCAGTTGCTTGCTGGACAGTAGACAATCTGTTGGTCGGTGGCGCGTCCTGGCCACCGTAGGGATACGGCGTGTTGGTCGGGCTGCAGACCTCCTAGCCGCCCGACTCTGGAGGTGTTGGGCGTGCCAGTCGGTTGCCCGACCATCCCGTGTTTCGCAGGAGTACTGACACATCGGCGAGACCATCACCCGGTTTGAAACCGTCGTCTCCCGGATCGAAAGTGGAGAAAACAGGTTGATACTCACTGGTTGACCGACACCTCCGAGGCTGGAGTATGCACGGATCAGCGGGCTGTTTGATTATGAGTGATCGGATTCCGTCGGCCCACCGTCCCGGTTGGCTGCTGTGTCGTTGTCGGTTTTTACGTTCTTTTGGGCTGCAGACTCGAGAGATGCATCGACTGCGGTGTAGCTAATCAGCGGTGAGTTGGGGTTCCCGCAACCGAATCGGCCACAGACGCCAGCGTCGGCTCCGGCCTGTTTGAGGCCGGCCGAGACCTGATTGATCTGCCAGTCGACAGCATGACCCGCTGAGTGGTGTTCTTCGAGGGCCAGCCGTGCGCGAGCAAGGTTCGGAAACGACTTTTGAAACGCACAGTCCTGACACGTAACCTCAATCCGGTCTGAATCCATACAACACTGTTAGGCCAGCAACAGCAAAACTCCCTGTATTTGCTGACACCCAATCGCACGGCACTGCGATGTGTCTCGAGAAAGCCAAAACCGGTGTTACTACTCGAGTGTCTCGTCGTCCCCGCTGTCGGCTGCGACATCCTCCATGACGAGCGTGGCGATACCGGCGGCAGTAAGACCAATGCCAACCGCTCGCAGTTGGCGGCGGTAGGCTGGTTTCGTCTCAAGGTCGGCAGTGTTGTCGAATTTTCCGGCGAGCATTCGTTTCAGAAGCTTCTCGCTTAGTTGCGGAACGAAAGCGGTGAGCAGTCCCTGTCCAATCGCCCACAGTGCGCCCATTTTACGGCATTGTTTACTGTTCATATATATTGAACTACGGCAGCCGGTGATATCAACATTGCCCAGATTACACGCTACTGAGAGTAAGTTGTCTTGGCCTCAGTGGCTGTTGTGTCCATCTCAACTAAATCGCATCGGACAGCGAACAGTGCTCGCCGACGAGTTATTCGTACTGCCACTCGGCGGTGACCTGCTCGTAATCAAGCAGTTCGTCCGCGTCGAAAAACAGTTCGATTTCCCGTTCGTTCGACCCAGGGTCTTCGTGATCCGAGGCGTGGATCAGGTTCCGGCCCAAATCTAGGCCGTAATCGCCGCGGATCGTCCCCGGCGGTGAGTCTGCAGGGTCGGTTTCGCCAACCATTCGGCGAACCTGCCGGACGGCATCTTTGCCCTCCCAGACCATCGCGAACACTGGTGCAGAAGTGATAAACTCGACTAGATCATCGAAAAAGGGTTTCTCGGCGTGTTCGGCATAGTGCTTTTCGGCCAGTTCGCGGTCGATCTGGAGGGCTTTCGCGCCGACAAGCTTCAGCCCGCGGTGTTCGAATCGAGAAGTGATTTCGCCGATCAGTCCACGCTGGACGCCGTCGGGTTTGACCATGACAAACGTCCGTTCATCGTTGCTCATGGTTCGATATTGCGACGACAGTAAAAACCGCTGTTGGTTGGTGGCCGACTGAATAGCTGCTGGATCGAACCAGTTAGTTAGTTGCCGCCGTCGTTCCGGCCTGCTTCAGTCCACTCGAGGTCTCGGGCCTCGCGGCCGAGCAGATAGTTCTTTTCTGCTTTCGAGTCCTTAAAGTGGAGGACGGTGCCGTCTTTTTTGACGAACATCGTGCCCGTTCCGGGCTCGATTTCTTCGCCTGAGTAGTCGCACGTTCGTGTTTCTACCATTATTGGCCTCCAATCGAGTCCGCATCACGCTGGGTTTCTCGCAGCTGCAGGATGTCACCTTCGCGGATCGGACCCAACACGTTGCGGGTGATGATCCGGCCCTTGTTCGAGCCTTCTTGGATGCGGCATTTGACCTGCATGGCCTCGCCGTGCATCCCGGTTTTGCCGACGACTTCGATGACCTCTGCGGCCGTCGAGTCGGTGGCGTTCTCCTCTGCGCTCA
>LKML01000109.1 GCA_001563795.1 Haloferacaceae archaeon B1-Br10_E2g22
GCCTCCGGCGCTGGTGGCATCGCACGCAGAATGATCGGGAACTCTTATCCACGGTCGGTCGCACAGTGGCAGGCCACTGCCATGTCCGGAGCAACAATGGTACCGAGGTTTCAACAATGAGTGTAGTGAACGAATACGATATTGAAGAGCTCAACAGCGCAGACAACGTTGAGCTCACTGACGAACGGCTCGAAAACGGCTCGAAAGGCAAACTGATCAAACTCGCAGGTCAGCTTCGAGATCGACGAAACGAACTGAACCAGATGGCTTCCGAGCGCGCTTCGAAGCGCGATGACCTGAACGCCAAAACACGCGAGAAGGTCGACAAAGCCCAAGAGCACCGCGAACAGCGCGACTCGCTCAACGAGCAGGTCCAAGAGCACAAAGAGAGCCGCAACGAGCTCAACGCCGAGGCCAACAAACTCTTTAACAAGGTCGAATCGATGAAAGAGGATCTCGAACTCGACGATGGCAAACCCATCGAAGAACTCGAATCCGAGATTCAAGACCTCGAGTTCCAACAACAAACCGAGGTTCTTTCGACCGAAGACGAACGCGAACTCATCGAGAAAATCGAGGCCAAACGCGAAGAGCTCGCCGAAAAAAAGGACAAAGTCGACGACAGCGGTGAACTCGACGAACTCGTCGAAGAGGCCGAAGAGGTTCGATCCGAAGCCTCCCAGCACCACCAGAAGGTGACTGAACTCGCAGATCAGGCCCAAGAGCATCACAACCAGATGATCGAAGCCTACCGCGAGGCCGACGAGGTTCGCGATGAGGCCGACGAAATGCACGAACTGTTCGTCGAAGCCCAAGAGGCTGCTGACCGTCACCACGAAGACTTCGTCCGCGTCCAAAAGCGCCTCCGCGAGTTGGACAAAGAAGAAGAGGCCGAACGCAAAGACGAACGACAAGAAAAGATGGAAGAAGAAAAGCAGGAAGCCGAAGACATCTATCAGAAGTTCAAAGAGGGAGAGACCCTCGATACCGAAGATCTGATGAAGCTCCAAAAGACCGGCCTGCTGTAATCTGCCGACCAGCGGTTTTGCGGTTTTCGTATCAACATCGACGGGATTTTTACCGACAGGTGTGCTTTGAGCGGCTGTGACGACGCTCGTCTGCTGTGTCGACCGCGAGAACGCTATCGGTTCGACCGCCGGCATTCAACCGCCAGTGGCTGGCTGGGAGGCTGTCCGCTCGCTTGTAATCGATGTCGGATTAGCCGAGCCCGAATCGACCAGTGTCAACAGCCTTCTCGAGACGCTCCGGATCGGTCGCGGGCTCCGTGACGACGGCGAAGACGCTATCGTGGCCGTCTTGTCCGGCTCGAGCGAGTCGGCAATAACGGCCGACCGAGCGATTGCGAGCCAACTCGAGACGCTGGTCGACCGTTATGAGCCGACAGACTGTATCGTTGTTATCGACAGTATCGACGACGAACGTGTCGTCCCGATTATCGAAAGCCGACTTCGTGTAGACGCTGTCGATCGCGTGATTGTCCGACAGGCTCGAGATATCGAATCAACCTACTATCTGCTCAAGCAGTTTCTTGCAGACGAACAACTCCGTACGACCGTGTTGGTGCCACTGGGGGTTGGCCTGCTTTTGATACCGATGTTGCTGCTGTGGGTTTCGCCCGCGGCTGCACTCGCCGGTGTTGCCGCACTGTTTGGAAGTGCAATCTTATACAAGGGTCTGGGTCTCGACGAGCTTGTCGGCTCGCTTGTAGATTCGATCCGTGAGTTGCTGTACTCCGGTCGCGTTGCGGTTGTGACGTATGTTGCTGCCGGCGGCCTCGGAACTATTGGGCTGTTCGTGGGTGCGTTGGGTCTCTCGGAGACAACCACGACCGAACTCTCTCCGATTGCGGTGGTTGCGTTCGTCCACTATAGTATTCCATGGCTGGCGGTTGCAGCAGTCACTGCCGGAATTGGTCGGCTGCTTGATGAACTGCTTGTTGCCGAGCGTCTCGAGACGCCGTATCTGAACCTGCCGTTCGCGTTGCTTTCGGTTGGTGTCGTTGTTCGCGGCTTTACGGGCTATCTGTTCGAACTCGAGTTGACCGTTGGGTCGGTGGTACTGAGCCCGCCACAACGACTTGTCGGCTACATTGTCGCTGGTATCCTCGTGAGCCTAGTCGGTGTGCGTCTCACGGCGCTGTTGGAACACAAAGCCGCCGGCACTGCAGTCGAACAGTCTTAATCACCTACACCCGGCGTAAACGCCGGGGTTTGCCAGTGAACTCCCGGTCTACCCGCGTGAAATCGAAGCGGTGGGCGTAAAATCGCCACTCTCTTTCATTGTTCCTGACTTTAGTGGCTTGCTTGGTACTGGCCGTGTTTGACGCCCAAAAGCAGTGTAATAAGGCCGAATACGACCATCGACGGCAGCACCATCGTCAGCACTGTCGAGGTTACCATCATCGGCATCACCCCGAGTGTGCCCAGTGCGATGATCCCTGCGAACAGTCCAATCGTCGTTTTGCGGTCGAACTCCATGTGAACTCTAGGGCTTCTGGATGCCTAAACACACCGGATTCGTCCGGTTAGTTGTCGCTTTTGGGCCGAATGAGATTTGCAAACGTCACCAACAGCCCCAAGAGCCATCCAAGCGGAACGGCCAGGCCGAGCCACATCAACGCATACCCGATTCCCTCGAGGGCGAACTGCTCGCGGAGAATTTCGTTGAGCCCGCCAACTACTAACACCGTATCTAGAATCCAGATTGCCAACTGTTCGCTGCCGGGGAAGATAATCTGGCCAAGTGACGGCGAGTACAGCGCCGCAACAACTGGTGGCAAAAACAGGGCGTTCATCGCCGAGGGGTATGCGAGCAGCACGCTCGTAATTCGTCCGCCGACTCGAGAGAAAAACACCGCTGCCGCGGCCGCAATCGTCGCCACGGCGCTGGCTGCAAACACTGCAGTAAAGCCCTCAAAAGAAAGCTGATACCGCGCAACAACTGTCAAGCCCCCCCAGACGACGACTGACAGTAGGATCGCACCGACAATACCGAGGCGGGCTCCCGCGCTGTTGAGTTTTGCGGCATAAAACCGCGTTGCGAATCCAACCAACAACAGCGGATAGCCGATAATAACCGGCAGTACACCGAGTACGGCCCATAGATAGTACCCAACTTTCTGTGCACCTGTTTCGGGTTTCCACTTACCGAGGACATGACCCGGGTTGAGTTGGCGCGGAAAAACGACCTCCATCCACGTCTCGTGTAGACGCATGATGTCGATTTGGACCGCACCTATCAGTCCTGGTGATCGACGTTCCATTTGTAGGCAACTGATTGCCCAGTGAATGTGAACTTTGTGTTCGTCGATTGATTAGTTTTTGTGAGTGTCTGTGTACCGTCTTAGTTCCACGGGCCAAACGCCGGATCAACACAGCGAGTCGTCGTTTCGATCCCATCGATGCGCTCGAGTTCGCTGTCGGACAGTTCTACTGCAAGCGACTGCCAGTTATCATAGATGTGTGCGGTGCTGGTTGCTTTCGGAATCGCCACGACACCACGCTGGCGAAGCCATGCCAAACTGATCTGTGCGGGGCTGCAACCGTGGTCGCCGGCAATCTCCCGGAGTGTGGGCTCTTCGAAGACGTCGCCTCGAGCCAGCGGCGAGTAGGCCACAACCGCGAGATCAAGCTCAGCCGCAGCCGCCCGAAGCTTGGGCTGTTTCAAAATGGGGTGACACTCGATTTGATTGGCGACGATCGGTGCCTCGCTGATTTCGACGGCCGCTCGAAGCTGGTCGGGCTCGAAGTTACTCACGCCAATGCGGTCGATGCTTTCTTGCTCATAGAGTCTGTTGAACGCTGCGAGCGTTTCTTCGGGGTCGTAGGTTCGGGCAGGCCAGTGGACATACAGTAAATCGACGCTCTCGAGGCCAAGCCGCTCGAGGCTGTCGGCTGTCGTCTCGAGTACGTCATCATACGCGAGACTGTCGATCCAGACTTTGGTGGCGACAAAAACGTCCTGTCGGTCGACATCGGCGCGGGCGATTCCGTTGCCGACTGCCTGTTCGTTGTTGTAGGCCTGGGCGGTATCGATGTGTCGATATCCCATCTCGAGGGCCTCTTGGACGGCAGTTGCACACGTCTCGGGGTCGTCGTTTTTCCAGGTTCCGAGCCCCAGCATCGGGATTTCGTCTCTGTGTGGACAGTCCTCTGCTGTCGGGGCGGCTGTATCCATACTCCCTGTTTGAGCGCCCGGCGAAAAGCAGTTTGGGCCCTACGAACGACTGTGTGTCAGTACTTCGGATCTGCGCCCGAGATGTTGTAGATTTCGTCCATAATTCCATCACGGACGGACTGCCAGGCCCGAAAGCCTGCCGGAGAGGTTGGATACCGCTCGTAGTGGTCGGCCAACTCTCTGGCTTTCTGCCGAACCTTGACCAACTGGAGTAGTTTATCCCAGTGACCATACGAGTCTTTGATCGTCCGGAGTTTGAGCGACAACGGCATTGGGCCGGTGTTTTTGCCTGACATGGCGTCTGCGAGATGTTGGCCCGGCACCGCCGAGACGATCTCGGTGAGTTCTTCGACATCGTGGGCGGTTCCCCAGATATTATAACAGTCGATGGCGGCGAAATGTTTGCCGAAGTCTGTCATCACATCCCGGTTGTACTCCCAGAGAGCCTGCTGGCTGACATCGCCCGCCTCTATCGCCTCGATTGCACGCTGTGTTGCCCAGACGGCTGATTTGGCCGCGCCGGGAATGCCACCGCCAGTTGTCGGATTCACGTGGCCTGCGGCATCACCAACGGCTACATACCCCGGTGCAACCGCCGAATCATACGGTCGCCGGGTCGGAACGGCCGCACCCAGTTTGTCGACGACTGTCGGATTGACGAGATCCTCACGGGCTTGGATATCGTTTTCGATCTCTGAGATCATCTGCATTTCAGGTTGATCCATCTGGAAGCCGACACCAACGTTGATCGTCGTTGGTGTGCGGGGGAAATACCACAGATACCCCAGTTCTTGGGTTGGCTTAAAGACGATTGCGTCGTGCCACTCGACGGGTTCGTCGACCTCGATTACCTCTCGATAGGCCGAACAGAACTGCGAGTATCGGACGTTGGTATCGAAAAACGAGCCCGAAAAGTCGGCCTTGTCCTGTAGGATCGACAGCGAACCCGCCGCATCAATGACGATTTCGGCCTCGTAGCTGACCTGGCTGCCGTTTCGTTTGCCGGTGACGCCGGTAACTGTGCGGTCGTCTGCCTGCATAACGTCTTGGACGACTGTTTCGTAGTGGATTGTTGCGCCGAGACGTTCGGCTTCCTCGAGAATGACCTCGCCGTAGCGTTTCCGATCCAACACGGCACCAGGGCCGCGAAAGCCGATTTCAATGTCGTCGTTCGAGGAGGGGTTTTCGAACACCGCGCGGTTGACAGACTGGTTGGTAAACGATTCTGCTTTGAGATACTCCAAATCCATCACATCTGGGAACGTGGCCGTTCCTTTGATCGCATCTCCACAGGCGATGTGGCCGGCATCTTCTGGGCTTTTTCGCTCGAGGATAACCGTTTCAAGCCCCGCTGTCGCTGCCGTCGCGGCGGCGAACGCTCCACCGGTACCACCACCGACGACAACGATATCGTATGATTCGGCTGACATAGGTGTACTAGCCCGGCAACTAATAAAAAAGGCAATCATCTGGCCGCAAACGTCACCGTAGCTGACTAGTATCTCTGAGCGTATAACCCATCTATACCTAGCTGTGCGGGCCTCTGATAGGTTCTGACAGAAAGAACTACAGTAACCGAAACAAAAATGTTGCTTCGTCGACTGAACTTGGTATGAATCGTCGACAAGCAATTGCGGTGTTGGGTACAGTTGGGATTAGTGGGCTCGCAGGCTGTCTTGGCGAAGAAATGGAGTACACTGCTTCGCCGGCAGCGATTCCAGATGCGACAGCCCAGGGTTACGACGAAGACGGCCCGCAAAAAATAGAGTTCAACGAGACACTCGAGGTCGGTGGGATCGAACAGGATGTCCATATACGGACGTGGTCGGCAGCCTATGCTGATCCCGACAGCGAGGCGATAGTGTTTCTCGCGAGCACCCCGGATGTTTCGGTCGGTGGAATCTCGGTCAATCCACTGGCGCGGCTGAGTGGGGCTGATCTCGTCGCGCGTATCATTGACGAAGGACTCGGTGCTGCCGATGTCGAAGGCGGGATTACAGACATTGAACTCGAAGACGAACGCGAACTGACTGTGCTCGGTGACAGCCGGACACTACAGGAGTTTTCAGCCGTCTTCGAAGCCGACGGTGCCGAAGGGGCCAACGAAGACGGTGAGATTCCAGTCCGACTCTACGTGCTGACGTTCACCCACGAAGACGACGTGATTTTGTCGGTTGGCTTTCATCCGGATGTCGAAGAGATTTCCGAGGAAATGGACGAAAGCGGCGAGTTTATCGATGGTGCCGAAGCCGAAACCGCCGACACTGCCTCCGAAATCGAATCGCTGATCGAAGGCATCGAACACCCCGTTAATCTCGAGTAACGCAGTTTGCTTCGATAACTGTTATTCGCTCGCGCCCACAGACTCGAGTATGCTTACGTTCATCGGACTCGGGCTGTATGACGAACACTCGATTACCTGTGAGGGACGTACGGCCCTCCAAGACGCCGACCGTGTGTTTGCAGAAGTCTATACCAGCAAGCTGCTCGGTGCGTCAATCGCTGATCTCGAGGCTGCCCACGATGTCGAAATAGCGGTTCGTGATCGTGCCGGTGTCGAACAGGATCCCGAGGCGATGCTTACGGCTGCTGAAACCGAGTCGGTGGCCTTTCTGACGGCGGGCGATACAATGATTTCGACAACCCATTCGGATCTCCGTATTCGGGCCGAAAAACGCGGCATACAGACGCGCGTTATTCATGGTGTGACTGCTGAAACCGCTGCCAGCGGACTAACTGGACTCCAAAACTACCGCTTTGGGAAAGCAGTCACACTACCGTTCCCGTTCGTCCACGGCGCGGGTGATGTACCACCGAGTGTAATCGACTCCATCGAGGCCAATCAAGAACGTGGGCTGCATACACTGGTGTATTTGGATATCAAAGTCGACTACCACAAGCGACGCGACGGCCCAGACGACCACGAAACGTATATGACTGCCAGCTATGCAGCCGAGTTGCTGGCAAGCGGGTGGCGCGACGAACTCGCAGTTGTCGTCGCCCGTGCGGGGAGTCCAGACCCACTAGTATATGCGGATCGACTTTCTGTGCTCGCTTCGGAGTCGTTCGGCGAACCACTGCACATGCTCGTGATTCCCGGCGAACTACACCATATCGAAGCAGATTCGCTTCGGTCGCTGGCTAACGTCCCCGCAGATGTGGTTCCACTCGAGGAGTAACTCGAGGA
>LKML01000110.1 GCA_001563795.1 Haloferacaceae archaeon B1-Br10_E2g22
CACCGTCAACACAAGCATCAAAATTGCAAACACGAGAATAAAACCAATCACCGCCGAGACGGCTCGGTTGTCCGCAACAAACCGTCGGCTGGCTTGCTTACGAACCATGTAACACCCGCAGACGAACTGGTGACACAAAAGAACAATCCACACAACAGAGTACAGACTGACTGGCCAACGTCTTAAAACAGAACTCGTTGCTGAAAGACGCTGTAGCGGCGACCAAAGGAGACCCACACTGGCGTACAAAGCGATACTTGTACCTGCGGTACATCGTGATTGTTCGCTGTACGGTTCGTTTATATAAAAATTCGTGGGTGAATGATGAAAATGAATTTTGCTAACTTCAGAATTTCCTGAATGTATGTGAATCCTCTCGCATGAAATTCAGACAGATATCTCTTCGACAATGGTGTTTCCGTTAGTGTCTTCGGCAGTAAACCGAACGAAGGGACTCCCACTGCCGCCACCTCCTCCACGTGTTAGTGTTCCACTCGAGGTGAATTCACCAGAGGCTATATTGGAGTACTCATCCGAGTCTTGTAGTTGGTCATCAGCAAACAACTCAACTGTCACGGTCTCAATGTCCCCGTCTTCAGCATTGACAGTAAACGAATAGCTCACATCGTTTCCGTCTCGAGTGGCACTTGTTTCGGTGAACGCAAAATCATCGTCAGTGTCTCCATTATCGCCATTATCGCCATTATCACCGTTTTCTTCCTCATCGTCTGCACTGAACTCCCCACCGACAAAGTAGGTCGCCTGCTCGCCGCTCTCGAGAGTCAGTGTGGTCACAAAGAAGTCTTGATTGCGGTTGACGTTCTGATCAAAGACGTACTCTAGTTCAGTGATCGTTCGGTCGCCCTCGAGGAAGATAGCTGGATCCAACTCACCGAAATCACCGCCGACCGCCCAGTTTTCGCCGCGTGGGTTGGCTCCCGCGTCCGGAGCGTTGACCGCGAGGAGTTCGTCAGGGTCACTGTTGCCGAAAAAGAAATTCAGCCGCCCCTCAGTGAAGCTGCTGTTGTCAGCACTGTTTCGGAAACTCAGCCTCACCGAGTTTCCACTCCATTGGGCACCGACAAGCTGGACATTACCCGGAGAAGCAGGGTTGATTTCACCAGTGCTGCCGCCACGAACCCCTTCAGCGGGTGGACGGTTTGCCCCAATCGGTGAGTAGGCGATTTCGTAGGTTCCTTCCAACTGTAGGCTCAGTTCACCATTGTCGACCGAAAGCGACTCACCGCCCGACAGTTCGTCGTCGAGAATCTGGTTCCAGTCTGCTTCGCTAAGTCTGGTCGGCAACGTGATCTCCGGATCGACGACCTCCGTGGTTTGTAACACACCAGGAATCGGATCGACCGTAATACGACGCGTACCGCCTTCGTTGATGGTTCCTTCAATCGGTGCCAACGTCACGCGGTCGTCCTGCAGCAGTCGCTGGCTGGTGAGCGTGACATTTCCTGTTGGATACTGGTGGTAGGTGACGGTGTTTTCATACCGGATCGTTCCGGCACTCTGATACTCCATATAGCGTGGAGTATACTCGATAAACTGATTTTCCAATGGCCGATCATCCAGTCTGATCGGATCTTGGCGTTGTTGGCCGCCGCCTTCGGTTACAGTTATATTCTCCTGTTGGACGGTCTGTATCGTCCCGGTCGCCGGCGGTGGATTAATTGCCACAATCCGATCACGATACTGCGTACCGAGTGTGAGTGAGGCAAACGTTTGGGTTCCAGACGACCGAGCCTCGAGAATCGCATTCCGGAGATCAACCATCTCGTCTTCGATTTGTAGGCTGTGTTGGAACTCCGTCTGGGCGTTCTGGTTGGGCACAACGACTGCCTGGTAGCTCGTCAGTGCGAGAATAAGGATTCCTAACAGCAGAACCGCACCGACAACCTCTGAGACCGCCCGGCGGTCGCTCCAGAATTGGCCACCCATTAGATAACTATCTTTGATAGGTCTCTGAGAGGGTTTGTACGTTGTGGTTTTTATACTCTCTATGATGTAAGCGAAACAGTACAGTCTAACCGCGACCTTCGACAGTCGACGTATCTCGCATCGACAAACCCATAAGCACCGTCTCGCAACCAACCGGTATGACACCCGTCGGTATCGACGCGGTCGAGATCTGGACTGGCAAACTTCAGCTTGACCTTCCCGGTACGTTCGCGCCCGCCAAAGACGAAGACCCCGATAAATACCGCAAAGGAATTGGACTCGAGCACTCTTCGTTCCCTGATGTCTATGAGGACATCGTCACCATGGGTGCGAACGCGGCCAAGCGTCTCATGGAACGCAAAGGACTGACACCCAACGATATCGGCCGGATCGATGTCGCTACCGAATCGGCGTTCGACAACTCCAAGCCCGTCTCGACGTATATCGCTGGCTGTCTCGAGCAGTACTACGATGAAGATTTCCGACACGCCAACAAGGGTGAACGCAAGTTCGCCTGTGTCGCCGGCACCCAGTCAATTGATGATGCCTACAACTGGATTCGGGCCGGACGCAACCGTGGACGGGCCGCGCTCGTTATCGCCACCGACACTGCCCTCTATGCTCGCGGTGACCCAGGTGAGGCAACCCAAGGCGCAGGCGCAGTTGCCATGCTCATCGACGAAGAGCCAGATCTGGTCGATATTTCGACCGAACAGGGCTACGGCAGCATGGACGAAACTGACTTTCTGAAACCCAACCAGCAGTTCCCCTCAGTGGATGGCAAACGATCAATGCAGGTGTATCTCGCCCGGATGCGCGAGGCCGTCGAAGATTTCGAATCGGTCGCCTGGGATATGCACCCTGATGATTTCGCCTACGTGCCGTTCCACACGCCGTTTCCGGGGATGGTTCGAAAAGCCGCCCTGCTTGGGTACCGACATATGAGCCGCGATACCGAACTCGAAGACGACCTGGCCGGTGAGATTGGTCGTCAGCCCCGCCAAGACGAATACACCTCCTGGGATGGCTACACGGCGGCTATTCGAGACTACATGGACAAACTCAAAGAGACCGACGAGTACCGCGCGTGGTATGACAAAACCATCGAACCGACCCTCGGCATCTCTCGGCACGTCGGCAACTGGTATACCGGCTCTGTGCATATCGCCCGCGCTGCCGCGCTCAAATACGCCGCCGAAACCGACTGTGAACTCGCCAATAAAAAGCTGCTGATCGGCTCGTATGGGTCAGGCGCACAGGCGGAAATCCACGCTGAAACCGTCCAGGACGGCTGGCGTGCCGAAATCGAACAGCTCAACATTGATGCTCAACTCGAGTCCCGCTATGATCTGAGCTATACGGAGTACGAACAGGTCCACGACAGTCACAACTACGACAAAAGCACCGCCGACATCGAGGAGTTTACCGCTCCCGAAGGCGAGTTCGTCTTTACCGGCTGGGGTCGGATGAACGAACGAAAATACGAGTACGTCGAGTAAGACAGCCGACCGAAAAGACCTTGCTAGTCTGCAACTGCCCACGGACAGAGCGGATCGCTGGCAAACGGATTGCCGGTCGACGCATAGGCTCGAGATCGGGAGCCACCACAGTCGGTTGTAAACGGACAGGAACCACACGGGCCGACGAACGATTCTCTCTGGCGAAGGTGTTTCATCAGAGGGGCGTGCCGATAGATTTCGGGCAGTGGCTTCTCGCGGATGTTGCCTGCAGAAAGCGGGAGGAATCCCGACGGATACACCTCGCCGGTGTGGCTGACGAACACGAAGCCGTTGGCCGCACCGGTCGAGCCAACTCGTGGTCGGCCGCCGCCATTCTCGCGAGCCACCTCGCTCGCGACGCGCCGGTAGAACGGTGCCTCGACGGTGATAATCCGGTACGGTGCTTCGGTGCTGTGCTCGTAGAGCCACTCCATGACCTCGCGTGCTCGGTCGGGCGAGAGCTGTCCGAGTTCTGCTCCTCGGCCGGTCGGCACGAGAAAGAAGACCTCCCACATCGCTGCCTCGAGATCGTCGACGATCCTCGCAATCTCGGGTAGTTCAGTGGCGGTCTCGGCGGTGACGGTCGTATTTATTTGGATTGAGAGATCGACCTCGCGGGCGATCTCTGCGGCTCGAATCGCCGTCTCGTATGTTCCGTCCTCACCGCGGAATGTATCGTGGCTAGCCGCCGTCGCGCCGTCGAGGCTCAGTGCCATCCGGCCCACCCCAATCTCGGCGAAGCGTTCGATTACCTCGCGATCCAAAAGCGGTGTCGTCGCTGGGGTGACCGAAGGAGTGAGCCCCACATCCACCGCGGTTTCGAGTAACTCGAAGATATCCGGTCGCTTCAGTGGGTCGCCACCCGAAAGAACGAGAAAGGGCTGCGGCGAAAAGCGCGCCACCTGCTCGAACAGCGTTCGCGCCTCCGCGAGATCCAACTCGTCTGCACAGCGGTCGGGGTTGGCTTCGGCCCGACAGTGATCGCAGGCCAGATCACACGCCTGTGAGACTTCCCAGGTGACGACAAGCGGCGTCTCGCCGTAGTCGCGGCCGGCGGAGTTGTTATGCTTAGCGGGTTTTCCAGACGGCTGGCCCGAAAGTGTGCTGTCGTCGCCCGTCTCGCCATGTGGATGCCCATCCATACCATGAGGACAATTGACAGTCATCTTTGGATATTTTTTGCCGTGTCACAAAGTGACTGTGGTACAATCTGCGTATCGTGCTGAGAGGCCGATGTATCTCGCACAACACCCCATATGAGCTTCCAGAGCGTTCGATATATCAGATTCAACAAGCACTACACTACCCTGTGTGCGTAATGTCTCGGCGCAATCGGTATGACCACCGAGCGCCTACCGAATCCAATGACGCCATCCGATGACAACTCACCGCCGACCAAACCGATTCGGCTCGCCGACCGCGACGATCTGACCGACCTTCTGGAAAGCCACTCGCCAGTGCTGGTCGATTTTTACACCGAGGGCTGTTCGATGTGTCAATCTATCGAACCGGTCTTGGGAAACGTTGCCCGCGCAACAGGGATCACCGTTGGGATGGTCAACCCACGCAAAGACCCACAACTCATCGAAGAGTATCAGATTCGGAGCGTGCCGACGCTTTCGGTATTCACAGACGGTACAGAGGTCGGTCGCCTAGCCGAGGGGTTTCAGGGAGCCGACGCAGTTGTCGAGTTTATTAACACCTATACTGCTGAGGAGTCCCTCGAGACACTCACCGACCGCTAGGCCAGTGCCTGCAGGTCGGCCAGCGCGTCGTCGAGATCTCGCATAGAGGTCGCCAGCGAAAAGCCATCTACCTTCGCCAGTGCGCCGGCGTGTTCCCACAACTCGTCGGCGTCGATGCCGTGCAGAATAACGGCGTTGGGCGTTGGGGCGACAACGCGCATGGCGACCAGTGGTGATTCGCCGCGAGTTACATCCGTAAAGACGAGCCCGCGGTCGGTGCTTTGGCCATAGAGCCGGTAGAACTCTTCGTTGGTCAGTCTGGTAATCGCCTGAATGGAGTTGATGACCGTATGGCCGTTGACGTAATCGCGGTCTCCGCGGACGATTTCGGTGGCATCCAGCGCCTCGTACAACTGCTCGAGCGGAAGCGCCGTCGAATACTCCCGAAGATCATAGACGATGTCGCTTTCGAAGCCGGCCGACAGCACCCGGCCGTACTGCCGGATGCGGTTGCCACCACGGGCTTCGTCGACATCCAGCAGGCCCCGAACAAGCCGCCGGACGATGCCGATGCCCGGCGAGGAGCGTCGGCCGCTTTCGTAATCCGAGATCACTGACGACGACACCTCGAGTTGTGCAGCCAAGTCAGTCTGTGAGATATCGAAATCCGTTCGCCACTTTTTCATCGTGGCTCCGGGGTCGTCGCTGAGTGTGATCTCGCCGGCGATGCGGTGGGCCAGATCATCACGAACCGTTGCGGTCATCGCTCCCAACTCATACCCTACTGCCGTCCGTCAGGCTCAAAAGAGTGTCGAACCCAACTCTCGACAGTCGACGTACTTTTTGTGGGAGTAGTTATGCCTCGCGGCGGCCAGTGACCGTCTCTGCCTCAAGCCGATAGAGTTCGAACTCGAGTTCGCTTGCTTCTCTGTCGTAGATCGTCACGAACGGAATTCTGACCTTATGGACGCTTTTGGCGGCCTCTGGGTCGATTGCCATCTCGGTGACCTCACAGAGTGGGCCTTTGGCGACGACGCTCTGCCAGCCTGCGGGTGTTTCGTCGGTGATGACCAGCGAGGCAGTCTCGCCGTCGTCGACAAAGCGGCGTTTCTCGCTTTCGGGCGCAAAGCCCAACCGGATGTACAATCCCTCTGCATCGGTGTCGTATCCATACGAAACGGGCATTGCGTAGGGTTCGTCCTCCTCTGCAAACGAGATGACACCGACACCGCCGTCGCCGAGCAGGTTGTCGATTTCCTCGCGGTCGAGTTCGACTGATCGTCCCTGTGACATAGACAATGATTTGACGCATGACAGAATGAAACCATCGGTAGATTCCGTTTTCGAAGACCGTCCGGCTGTCGGCAGTATATTTCTGGCCGAATAAAGAAACAACAACCCTACAGGGGAGTCTACAGACCGTCTGGAGCGTAGTTAGGAGGCTACGTTGTCTCGGAGCCAGCAGTCGAGCAGCCACTGTTCGCGGTGAGGGGGAGTCAATGTGGTCTCGAGTGGGTCGTCCCGAGAGGCTGTCTCAAGTGGGTGTGAGTCGCCTTGCGGTGGGCTGCGGGTGGGAATCCCAACGGTTCGGACGCTCGAGTCGTCGGCCGCATAGGCGTATGCAGCATCGACATGGCCGTCGGGGGAGACGACCAGCCGAACACCGACACCTCCGGTAACACAGTCGATCGGATACTGGTGTGTCCCAATCGAAGCGGGGGTATCTGGGGGCTGCCAGACGGCATCCGAATCGGAGCCACTGGAAACGACTGTCCCGACCACGGGGTCGTAGACGACGAGTCCCACGGCTTCGAGCGCCGGGAGATGGACGTGATGGAGTGCGTTGGCAATGGACTCAACTGCAGTGGGGGATAAATCCAGGGGGAAAGTCGGGGCCATGGTTGGTCTCGCAGCGTGAATTGAAAGTTCGTCTGTAAGCAAGACGTCGGGAGATTGGTCTGCGAGGTGGGGGAATTGGTCTGCGAGGTGGGGGAATTGGTCTGCAGGGAGAGGGGATTCGTGAACACACACGAGCGCTGCAAGCCGGTCTCGAGGCAATCCATTGGGGTGTTCGGCGAGAATCGCACATATCAGGCGGTGGCGCGTGAGTGCCATCACGCTGATTCGGTCGTCCCACACCTCATCTCCAGAGAGGAGTCGTCTAACCTGTGGATCAGCGAGCAGGGGATGTTCGAGCAACCGCACTGTTGGCGACTCGTCAGTTGTCGCAACGAACCGTGCGGCGAC
>LKML01000111.1 GCA_001563795.1 Haloferacaceae archaeon B1-Br10_E2g22
CGATCTTGTCCCTGCTGGCGACATGGCGCCAGCAGGGACGCAATCCCTACGAAGAACTTCGCCGAGTCGTCAACAACAATAAGATGATCTCACGGACTCACGCTGTACCGGCTGTCGAGACTTCTGGGTAAACTCATACCTGAGATTTATGGACAAGTTCAGAGTGGCGAACTTGGTACAGAGGAATTACTCACTCCTCGTGAACAAGCCGAACTAACTGCCGAAGACGAAGAATTTCCCCAGGCTGTCGCTGACCTGCAAGCTCTGAATGTCTCTGTCGATCTTGAACGAGAGGCTGAGATTTATCTCCCTGAAATCGAAGCAACAGTTTGGGGACAACTTGGTTACTCCGGTGAAGACACGCTTGAAACTGGCGAGATCAATCCCGAAAACAAAGACGGGTCGATTTACCTTACTTATGATATTAGCCAAGGTCAGGGTGAGTGGTCGGCCTACGACGACGGGATAGACGGTGGGATGCTTACGTTCACTGCTGACCCGTTTACCGATACGGTTTTTCACGTCTACACCGTCGCTGGCGAGACTGTCAAAGTCAGCGCAGACGACTTCCAGGAAGACCACGGCGACGAATGGACTGTAGACCTAAGCGATGATTTGGATGACGGCATTACCGAGGTCGATCATATTGAATATTACGCCGAAACCGAACAAACCCAGTACGAAACCATCCGCCTCCAGGAACCGTTTGAGATAATCACCTACACCGACTCAGACGGCGATGAATACGAGTCTGCGGATTTCGAGCGTAGCGAACCTCACACCGACGACAATTACATCACCGAAGAGGAGTGGCGAGACCAACAGGAACGCCACGACGAACTGATCGAGAAGTACGAAGACTCACAGGGCGGTGGCGGTATCACCATCGGTGATACCTCCATCCCGAATGAACTGATTGGCCTCGGCCTCGCTGTCGCTGCTGCTATCGGCCTCCTCCGCTGATCACACACCCCTTTTTGCCATGAAATTGAAACTAATAATCATCGCACTGATAGCTGTCGCTGCACTGTCCGGCTCTGCGGTCGGCCAAACCGACGAACCGGTCGACCCCGAAGAGCTGAACGAAGACCCGGAAGCGTGCGAGACAATCGACGAGAACACGGCGATCTGTGAGGTCAACCTCGACGGAACCCAAGCCGAGCTGGTGATCGACTCCGAGATCAACCAGCGGATCACTCTGACCGACGGGATGGGTATCATGGAAGGCGGTGAGATCAACCGCGACCGCCGGACGATCACCGAAGGCCGCAACCGGGTGACCTTTGGCGTGACCGTCCACCGTGGCGACGCCGCGGTCTCCGTCGACACAGGTGACGTGCTGTACGGCCAGATCATCCGAGAGCAACAATCGTTGCTCGACCAACCCGTGACCACCTCCGACGTGCAGGCTGGCGCGCTCGGTGGCGCGGCCTCGGTCGCCGTCGTCTTTCTGGTGCTCGTCTACCGAGCTGTCCGTGGAAAAGACGAACAACCGGAGCGGGTAGCATGATCGAACTCGACCGGCGGGACAAAATGTCGATCGTGGTCACCGCCTCGATCTCCGTTATGATCGGTCTGTGGATCGGCGTCTGGTCGGTCCCTGTCGAAGCACTCTCGGTGCCGACCGATACAAACCCAGACGGTAACGGTGGCCTGCACGTCACCCCTGCGTACCGTCCTGTTCCGACGTGGCTCCCGTTCGTGACCGTCGTGTTCCCGGCTCTCTGTATCTTCGGAGCGTACCAGTACCTCTACCAAAACGACGAGACCCAGCCCGTCGACGGCGAGTTGGGCGAGGAGGTCGCTGATGACTGATCAACAACTTGTCCCCGAAACCCTCGCCGCCGAGGAGGTCGACCATCGTCGAGACCCATCAGTGAGCAGACAAACGGTACCGCAACCGGAGACCGACGACTCGCCGACTACCTGGCTCGATGTCGTCCGTGATCGACTCGGTACCATCCTGCTGGTCCTCGTGCTGCTCGTCGGTATCGCTATCTTCGTCGGCTGGGACCCCGAAATCCCGCGCTTCTGGTACGTCTTCGGGCTCGCGTTCGTCTTCCTGCTTCCGGCTGGCTGGCTCGTCGGTAGCTGGGCGATCTCGTTCCTACCCCGCCCTGAACCGGATTGGGTCGTCGACCTCGACGCTCGACATATCGACGGCGCGCTTCATCGGTTCCCAGCTGGCGAACTGAAACACCTCGATGTCACCGAGGGCGAGATGTGCCAACTGGCTCCGCACCTCTACACCGCAACCGGCGTCGACCTCGAAGCCGGCGAAGCCGCCGGCACCTGGCGGGGCACACTCCCCGATCGGGAGCTGCTGATCGCGCTCGAAGCCGTCTTCGAGTGTCGCGGCGAGCTCGAACACCAGGCGCGCCGCGGCTTCGCTATCGAAAAACGGTTCTTTTCGATCCTGAGAAATACCACCCGCGATGAGGTGCTATCGGTGGTTCGCACGTTCGAGGAGGGCAGCCTCCCAGACGGTGCCGATAACCTCCATGATCACATCGACGCCGCCCTCGAAGACCACGGTCTCGATGACCAGATCAAAACCAGTGCCGACGACTTCGATTTGTCCGACGGGCTGAAAACATCCGAGTCGACCGAATCGAAGCTCGGGGCTGACCCTGACACCAACGGAGGTACCGCTGATGACTGACAACCTGAACGCCTCGAAGCTTTACGAGCAGGCGTTCGGTCGACTCGATACGAACCGAGAACTCCACGGCCATGCTGGGCTGCCGATCGGCGAAAGCCACGCTTCGAATCTGTCTTTCGTCGAGAGCTGTCTCCGCGATGCCGGAGCCGATCACGATCTCCCCCGGCGGCTCGACGACACCGAGCTCGGCCAGCTGCTCGACGGTCACTTCCGCACTGAAGCTGCTCGCCAGGCGGTCGTTGAGCAACACGCCACCGCGCTGTCGTACCTCGTCGGCGTCACCGAACAAGATCTCGACGCCTCCGCGCTGCGGCTCCCGTTGCAGCTCGACCAGGCGATGACCAACAACGACGCGACCGCCTTCATTGGTGGAGCCGGAAACCCCAACACCGGGAAAACAAACCTGATCGCCCTGCTCGCTGAACTGCGATCGGCGACCGTCGACGATCTGCTGGTGATCTCGAACTCCCGCAGCTGGCCGCGCACCGATATCGTGGTGACCAGTGCCCACGATCTCGCCGTCACCCTGATCGAGTACCGCCACCGTCCGAAGTTCGTGTTTATCGACGAGGGCTCTACTCACTTCGATGCCCGAACCAACCGCCGGGAGGTCGCCGTCCAGTTCACACCGCTGGCAAAGCGGTTCGCCAAACTGAACGTCGACGTCTTCGCCACAGTCGGCCACACCGGCAAGGATCTCCACCCGGAGCTGAAGCGACTGCTGACGCTGACCTTTTTCAAGCACTCGAAAAAAGAGGTCGAGTTCTTCGAGAACTGGCCCGCTGATGCTGATGCCCCGACCGACCGTCTGTTCGGTGGCATGGTTGAGGAACTGGAACCCGCGCTCGAAGAGCCGGACCCGGATGATGCCGCGCCCTGGGCGTGGGATCTGGAGCCCGATCTCTTCGCTCGTGATGTCACCTGGGGCGAGCTCGGTCAGTTACTCAGAGAAAGAGGTTCTTGTGAATAGCTCGATTCCAACGACGAGATCGCTATGGGCATGGGCTGGTTTCGGGCTGTTTCGCACAACCCCCTACCTGATTACTTGTGCAAAAACGAGGAAGGTGATTTGTCCGCGTGCTACCCCAAGGGGGTTATCTCTATCTGATAGAGACAATCAAGGATCGTTGTAACACACCCATTTTCGGATGCAGCACTGGACTAATGTCGACAATTGATGGGAGGGGATCTCAACAAGTACGTTTCAATCTGCGGTAAAATATTGTTTTAAAAATTTAAAATTAAGGGAGAATTAGTTAGGCACCCGCATCTTCTGCATCACTTGGAACAGTGTACGATCTCAGTGTGTTGCTGCTGTCACCACTATTCCATATCACACGCACACTATCACCTTCAAAGAACGATTCATCTGTATCACCTGAGATATTCGCAGTAGAACCGGCAGTTGCATCACCATCCCATTCTACACTCTTATCAATTTCCTCGCCACTCGCAGTTAGATTTAATTCACCATCTGGAATGGTGTCACCGCCCTCATGAGTAACGGTCACCTCTCCATCACCATCATCATCATAGTCGAATGAGAATGATGCCTGTGGTGCTGTATTCGATGCTTGATCGCCGAGTCCGAGAACGAACGCCCCGATAACCGCCGCGAGAATGACGGTAATTGCCACCATCAGAATCACACCGATGACGGGCGATACACCCCGATCTTCCGTGAATAGTTCTTTTAGATCCATAGTTGGGAACCACACTTCCGCAATCTATAACAGATTACAAAACGAAAGCCCGGATGGAGTACCACTTGCTCCCACCCGTCCGTTTTGTGGTTCTGTCGGTATTGTTTCCGCGTGGTGACTGGTTAGTTTTGATCACAGTTACTTATACTTCTCGCCGACAGTCTCATATTCGATACTGGCCAAAAGTGAGGTACAACAATGCTCTCGCTGCCGACTGAGCCAGCTTTCGCCCGGACCTACGATGCCAGCAGCTACGCCGATCCGTATGATGCTATTGTCGACTACCAAACATACGATAGCGAGTATCGTTACAGTGAGTTGGGTTCGTCGGCAGTCTCCACCCGTATGGCCGTCCCCCGTGGTCGGATTCAGTCGTGGGAACGCGGTTCGAAGCCGGACGCGGTAAACGGGCTGGCGGTAGCCCTCGAACACGGCTGGATCGAGTGCCCCGTCGACGGCGAGACGTTCGGCGCGCTGAACCGTCTGGTGGCGAGCGTGTTTTCCGGCGGATCGGTCGACGGGGAGTTCGGCCCCGCCTTTTCAGCGTCGACCGAGGCTGTTGAACAGCAGCTCCGAAGTGACCTGTCGACGGTGGGCGCGGGCTGCCAGCAGATCGACTCGAACTCCCAGCAGCACACCGACCTTCGACCAACCGAACACAAAGCGATTCTTGGCCGCGTGTTGGTCGCACTCGGCGCACCGCAGGGACGTAAAACCGAGAGTGTCGACCGGCTGCCCGCCTATCTGGCGTGGGTCGAACCGGAGATTCGCCGGGAGTTCGTTCGCGTCTACATACTCAACCGGGCTACCGAGCTCGACGATAAGAACCATATCCAGATCTCGGAACGCCGACCAGCCGACTACCTCGAATCACTGGCCGATCTGGTTCACTCGGTGAGTGGCGTCGACGTGTGGTCCGGCGACCGATCTATCCGAATCCACGAAGACGTGCTACCGATGCTTGAAATAGAACTCAATTAAACAAATCACTTTTATACGGGATACCTTGGTAGGTGGCCGGCGTCGAGATCGCCACGAAGGTACGCCAAGCCCCACGTCGTGATCTCGTACATATCGCTGCCTTCGACGAACGGCTCGATCAACTCCCGCTCGACCAGCTGCTCGCAACGTTGTTGTATGTACCCGGCGTCGACTTCGAGCTGCTGAAACTGGTAGTGAGATGCCATCGTCGACGGAGTCCCCCACGACTCCTGAGCCAGATACTCAAGCACTCGCTCGTCGACTGGATACATCCAGTGACCCATCCGCCGAATAGACATTCTTACGCCTCGTCTCTGTTCTCGCCTGTGCTCTTCTGATCCGATACCTCTGCGCCACTGTTCTCTGAGGCGTCGTACTCTCCTTCCAGGTACGCCAGTCCTTCGTCTGTCACTTTATAAATGCCGTTCCCTGCACTTAACAGAAGCCCGTGGTCAGCGAGCTTTCTACATCGCTCACCAACATACTGAGAACTGAACGGAATCCGCTTGTGTCGGGCAATCTCGGATGGTGACATAAAATCCTCATTCTCCTCGCTGAACAGCTCTAAGATCCGCTCGTCCAGCAGGACCATCCACTTCCCCGATTTTCGCATACACGGTATCTGTGTTCCCGCCAATTATAACCAGAGATTAGAAGCTATAGTTTGCGCCGCAAGCTATATCTTCTAGGACTCGTGAATGTAGGACAGAAATGAAGATCGACCCTGAACGTCGACCATCCCAACAGGAGGTCAACCGCCGATGATTTCGCCGGAAGACCTGAGCCCGCGCGAAGCTTGGCACCGATACCTTGACGCGCGATCTCCCGAAACCACCTCCCAATCCCAGAAGACCTACCACTACCGGCTGAAGCTCTGGGTCGAATGGTGCGAAGAGAACGATGTCGACACCGTCTCCGAGCTCAACGGCTGGGTGTTCGAGACGTTCAAACAGGATCGAGCCGGTGCCGATCTCGCCCCGACCACGCTCCAGGGCGAAATGCAGACACTCAAAAACCACATCGAGTTTCTCGAACGGATCGAGGCCGTCGACGAAGATCTCGCCGAGAAGGTCGACGTTCCGCACGTCGACAAACGCGATCAATCGAGCAATATCAAACTCGACAGTGAGGCCGCCGCCTCGCTGCTGACCTACTTCCGAAACTCGTCAGCTCACCGAGCGCAAAACTACCACGCTGCCCTCGAAGTGCTGTGGCATGTCGGTGCTCGGATGGGTGGCTTTCGCGCGCTCGATCTCCGCGACTTCGACGCCGACGCCCAGCTGCTCGACTTCAACCACCGGCCCGAAACCGGAACACCGCTAAAAAAGAAGGACGACGGCGAGCGGATGGTCGGCCTCCGGTCGTCTGTCGCTGACATTCTCACCGAGTACATACAAAAACACCGACCGGACTCACACGATGATGCCGGTCGACAACCGCTGTTCGCAACTGCTCAGGGACGTGTCTCACCCAATGCGTTCCGTTCGTGGTGTTACTTTGCAACCCTCCCGTGTCATCACGGCCCCTGCCCCCACGGTAAAGATCCCGCAACGTGCGACTGGGTTTCACACAACCATTCGAGTAAGTGCCCGTCGTCGAGATCTCCCCACCAGGTCCGAACCGGCTCGATCACCTGGCACCGCGACCGCGGCGTTCCTCGTGAGGTGACCGCCGATCGGACGAACGCCTCCGAGGGCACTATCGATAAACACTACGACAAACCGCTCAAGCGGCAAAGCCTGGAACGGCGTCGACGGCCACATCTCGAAAAACTCTCTCTCGATGGAGGTGCCGAGGATGACTGATTCGGGTAGACGCTGCACACAGCTGAGACGATACTCTGCGTTATCGACCAAGGTTCGACCAACTAAGTTAGGTGCTGAAAATAACAGAAAAATGAAAGCTGCCCAAACCCACTTTTTGTACTCTCCAAAGTAATCAAATAAGCGGTTGTACGGTCTTTTGGACTAGTATTCTGCGACAGTGTTGTTACCGCTAAGCGAAGCGACTACTGCTCAATGCAACTCGAC
>LKML01000112.1 GCA_001563795.1 Haloferacaceae archaeon B1-Br10_E2g22
ATAAGTTTTATGCGCAATCTCTGCGCGACATCTTGCACAGCACATTCTAACAGAACCCAGATGCGACTGTACGATATCTTCGCTGAGAAGTATTCTCGATTCGACTACTCGTCGTCCTCGTCAGCGAGCAACTCGTGTTCCTCGAGGACGGCCTCGAGTTCTTCGACCGAGTACTGCCGGTAGGCTTCGTCTTCGACGGTGATTGTTGCTAACCCGAGTCCGTCCGGCTTGAGCAACTCGTCGGTTGCATCAGACAGCGCCCGAAGTGCGAGTTCGATTCCATCCTCGAGGCTGATATCTTCGGTGTATCGCTCCTCGAGCGACTGGCGGATCTCCTTTCGGTTTTCACCGATAGCGAGTGCCTTCCACTCATAGGGAGTTCCCGATGGGTCGGTCTCGAACAGACGTGGTTCACCGTTTTCGATACCGCCAACGACAAGTGCGACACCGAACGGCCGTGCGCCACCAATCTGGGTGTACTGCTGGATGTAGTCGGTGACTGTTTTGGTCAGTGTCTCGACGCCCATCGCTTCGCCGTACCGCAGGCGGTTGACCTGAGCCTGTCGGCGTGCAAAGTCGATCAGTTGGCGGGCGTCGGCGACGTGACCGGCCGAGGCGATACCAACGTGGTCGTCGGCCTTATGAAGCTTTTCGATGCTTTCGGGCTCCATAAGCGGCGAGTGGCTGCGTTTGTCTGCGAGTAGTACAACTCCTTCCGCGGTTCGGACGCCAATGGAGGCCGACCCACGTTTGACTGCTTCGCGGGCATATTCGACCTGGTAGAGTCGACCGTCCGGCGAAAAGATGGTGATGCCGCGGTCGTACGCCTGTTGTTGGGCTTGTCCCTGCATATATTCTCACTCGAAATCGAGTTCCGTCGCACTCACGAATCCACTCGGCATCGAGATTTCGATCGCCTCGTCCCGCGAGACTGCCTGCCGAGTCGCATCCGCGAACACCACGTGTCTCTGTTCGAAATCTCCGGCCCCGCTTCGTAAATACCTTTCCTCACAGGCACGCACCGTCCCAGAAATCCCGCGGACAAAGACACCGACTGGTTCGCCGTCGATCGCACTCACACAGGCCACTGCCGCCCGTGCGGGGTCGGTTTCGCCTCGACGAACACGAACGATTGCCTCGCCGTGACCATCGGCGAACGAAAAGCTATAGACGGTAAGATCCGCCTCGGCACTCCCTGGGTCGCCCAACAGGTTACCGGCGGCATACCACAACTCACGCTGGAAGGCTCCGCGGTCGATTTCGGCCTCGGGCGTTGATTCGATTCCTACCGCAAGATATCGCCACCGTGGCCGGATATGTTTCGGGAGGTGTTTCATACTGAGTCCTCATAGCGGCCACAGCGTACGCCCGGTTCAACAAACGACTCTGCAGTACGTCTGCGGTTTCGGTCGGCGAGTCGGCCCCACTCGACGAGTCCGGCTTTGATCTGGCTGGCCGAAAATCCGATCTGTTTGCCGACTGCAATCAACTCTCGTGGCCCACGAAGCCATAGATGTCTGGTCGCACTCACCGAAACCACATAGGGTGTCTCGTAGTACTCGATGAGTTCTCGGAGCTTTCGGAGCCGATCTAGTGCTTGGACGCGGTTGCCACCGGTCTGGCGCAACACGGGGGCGAAATCGAACTCGACGCGGACGCCATGAGTGGCGGCCGCCCGTGCGAGGACGTGATTGAAATCGCCGTTACCGGCCATTGGCTGGGTGAGCACGTCGATTCGATCTGTCTCGACTGCATACCGGTTGCGAGCGTTCGTCCCACCACGAACTAAAAGCAGGGTGCATGCCTCCCGGAAGTTACCGACTGACCCCGCGATACTGTCGGGTGTTTCGGCGACGATTTCGATACCGGAGACAACGTCGATTCCGTAGGTCTTACTGATCGCTTCGGGGTCGTAGTCGGCCTGGCGTGTGCGAACGACAATTCCGTCATAGCCGTAGCTTGCGGCGGTTTGGGCATACCGACTGACGGTACTCGAGCCATCGGGGTAGGCGGTGACAGCCTCATAGTAGTCTGTCATTACTACTCCCGTCCTGGATTGTCGGCCGCTTGCTGGACATCGACGGCCGCCCGGTTTTCGGCCACGTCGTGGACGCGGACGATGTCGGCTCCTCGAGCGGCTGCCAGTGCGGTTGCGGCGACGGTTGCTTCGAGTCTGTCATCCGGTGTGCGCTCTATGTGTTCGAACATCGATTTGTGTGAGTGGCCGACCAACACCGGACAGCCCAGTGCGTCGAACTCCTCGAGGCGGCCCAACAACTCGAAGCTCTCTGCAGCAGTTTTGCCGAACCCAAGACCGGGATCAATAATAATCCGCTCGCGGGGGATGCCGGCTTTCTTTGCAAGCAAAACGCGTTCTTCGAGCGCCCGAATCACGTCTTCGACGACATCCTCGTAATCAATGTGGTTGTCCGGGACGACCGGCGTATCAATCGAGTGCATCACGATCACCGGCACCTCGCGGTCGGCGGCCACAAACCGCATTTCGGGATCCTCGAGTCCAGCGACATCGTTGAGAATGTCTGCTCCCGCATCCAGTGCGGCCTCGGCGACCGCCGCTTTACGAGTATCGACCGAAACCCAGACATCGAGTTCCGAGACAGCCTCGATAACGGGGATGACACGCTCGAGTTCTTCTGCAACGCTCACCGGATCAGCACCCGGACGGGTCGATTCGCCACCGATGTCGATGATGTCTGCACCCGCCTCGATGAGTTGTCTGGCACCGGCAATCGCAGCCTGACGGTCGAAAAACTCTCCGCCGTCGTGGAAGCTATCGGGCGTCACATTGAGAATCCCCATGACGGCGGTTCCGTTGTCCCACGGATAGGCGTGTTCTGTCGGTTGGGTCGCTTCGAGCCCAGCTGTTTCTGTTTCGAGTCCGACCTGCTGGCAGAGTTGGTTGGCAACTGCCGGGAGGCCGAACGGTTCGGCCTCGAGCGTCCCAATCAGCTGGCGGAACTGTGCGAGCGTTCCCGAACAGACTACATCGTGGAGCTCCCCCGCCGCGCTAACCGCGGAGACCGCACAATCGCCGCCAAGCGACCGGAGTTCGCGGTCAATGATTGTGGCCTGTCGCCCCTCGAGTTTGAGCCTGACCGTCCGGTGGACTGCACGTTCGGCGTGAGTTGTGCGGTCTGCGGCGTCGATATGGGCCGCCGAAAGCACGTTGTGGGCGGTTTGTGGACTCTCGAGGCGTTTCGGGACGGCCCGTCGAACCATCGTCGAACGGGCCTCGCCAACCGCGAACAACGACCCACAGACGACCACACAGTCGTCGTCGTCGGCTTGCTGGCGGGCCTGGGCGAACGCCGCAGCAACAGACGAGCCGGTGGTGACGGCCTCGCTGCCGGCTGTTTCGAACGCACGCGTGAGCACCGCTGGGTCTTCAGCACGCTCGAGGTTTGGCCGGCAGGTAATCACTGACTCTGCTTTCGGCAACCGCTCGATCATCTCGGTGTAGTTTTTATCGCCCATCACACCGAAGACGAGATGCAGTTTGTCGTAGCTAAACGTCTCGAGCGTCTCGGTTAGCGCCTCGATTGCGGCAGGGTTGTGCGCGCCATCGAACACTGTCAGCGGTTGTTGTGCCATGACTTCGAACCGCCCCGGCCAGTGGGCATTACGAAGCCCGCGAGTGATCGTGGTCGGCGAAACCTCGGCTTCGTCGGCGGCTTCGAGTGCATCGACCACCTCGCCAGCCAACAGCGTGGCAATGGCTGCGTTCCGGGCTTGGTGTTCACCAAGCAGCGGGAACCGAACCTCGAGTGTGTTCGTCTCGAGTCTCGACCACGGCTCGCGGTCGGCGAGTCGCTCGCCAAACGAGAAAGTTGCACTCGCCTCGGTGTGGTTGCTGCGGCCGCCGTAGCGTACTGTGCAGTCGGCCGCTGCATCCGTCTCTGCATCTACGCCACCGTCTGCATCTGCGTCTGTATCCGTGTTTACATCTGCGTTTTTCGCTGCCTCAGTGGCTGTCTCGACTGTCAGAAGCTCGCCAGCGTCCGCACCGATCGCCTCGCGTGCCGGGCCACTCGCGGCGGTTACGAGCGGACGGTCGGCGGGAGCGACTTTGGCTTTCGTTTCGGCAATCTCTTCGATTGTCTCGCCGAGCACATCGGTGTGTTCGAGTGTAACTGTTGTCACACAACTGGCAATGGGATCGACGACACTGGTGGCATCGAACTCGCCGCCCAGGCCAACCTCGAGGACGGCGACGTCGACGTCTTCGCGGTCGAAATACCAGATACCCATCATCGTGACGACCTCGAAAAACGTGAGCGGTGCGCCTGCGGCGGCGCGCTCGAGCAACCAGGGTTTGACCCGCTCGATGAACTCAGTGATCGCCGAGGCGGTAATCGGCCGGCCGTCGATCTGAATGCGTTCGTCGAGCGAACTGAGGTGCGGTGAGGTATACAGCCCGACCGACAGGCCCGCTTCTCGAAGGATTGACTCGAGCATTTTGGCCGTGCTGCCTTTGCCGTTCGAGCCTGCAATCTGGACGAACGGCAACTCCGAACCGGGCTCGTCGAGTTCCTCACGGAGGGCCGTGACCGACTCCGTACCGGGGCGAACCGAGAAACGGCGGAGATCGAAACAGAAGTCTGCCGCCTCGTGGTACTCCATACCCCGCATCCGTCGGCTGCGGTTTTATGCGTACCGAAGGGAACTGTCGACGCTCTCGGTGGGTAACGAACCACTTATTGGACTGAGAAGCCCCCTTCTATACATGGACTACGAGCAGGTTCGTGCGGTCGATTCGGCGGTTGCAGATGCCCTCGAGGGCGAAGATTCCCGACAGGAACACACACTGGCAATGATCGCCAGCGAAAACCACGTCAGCAAAGCCGTCCTCGAGGCCCAGGGCAGCGCACTGACCAACAAGTACGCCGAGGGCTATCCCGGCAAACGCTACTATGCCGGCTGTGAGTACGCCGACGACATCGAACAGCTCGCAATTGATCGGGCCAAAGAACTCTGGGGTGCCGAACACGTCAACGTTCAGCCGCATTCGGGCACCCAGGCAAATCAGTCGGTGTACTTTGCGACGCTCGAGCCGGGCGATAAAATCCTCTCGTTGGATCTCACTCATGGTGGGCACCTCAGCCACGGCCATCCCGCCAACTTCGTCGGCCAGTTCTACGAGGTCGAACAGTACGAAGTCGACCCCGAAACGGGCTACATTGACTACGAGGGCCTCGCCGAGATGGCTGCCGAATTCGAACCGGATATGATCGTTTCGGGCTACTCCGCGTATCCCCGCGAAGTCGAATGGGAGACGATTCAGGACGTCGCCGACGACGTCGGAGCCTACCATCTGGCCGACATCGCTCACATTACAGGACTTGTCGCCGCAGGCGTCCACCGCTCGCCGGTCGGCGTTGCGGACTTCGTCACCGGCTCGACACACAAAACAGTTCGAGCCGGCCGCGGCGGCATCGTGATGACCAGCGAGGAACACGCCGACGACATCGACAACGCTGTGTTCCCCGGTGGTCAGGGCGGTCCGCTCATGCACAACATCGCAGGCAAGGCCGTCGGCTTCGGCGAAGCACTCGAAGACGAGTTTACCGAGTACGCCCAGCAGGTCGTCGACAACGCCGCAGTGCTTGCCGAGACGTTCGCCGACCACGGCTTCGAAGTGGTTTCTGGTGGGACTGACACCCATCTCGTGTTGGTTGATCTCCGAGAGTCGCATCCTGAGCTGCCTGGTGGCGACGCCGAAGACGCCCTTGCAGAGGCCGGTATCGTACTCAACGCGAACACAGTTCCCGGCGAGACGCGCTCGCCGTTCAACCCCAGCGGGATCCGTGCCGGCACGCCCGGCCTCACGACTCGTGGCTTTGACGAAGACGCAATCGCCGAAGTCGGCGATCTGATTTACAAGGTGGTCGACAACCACGACGACGAAGACGTAATTGCCGAGGTTAGCGAACGAATTGACGAACTCTGCGCTGCGCACCCTCTCTACGAGTAACGTTACTGTCGCCGCTTCCGAATCCTTTTGCCGATTGCCGGCCGTCTTTCGCCTAATGACTGAGATTATTGACGGGAAAGCGGTGGCTGCGGATATTCGAAGTGAAATCACAGGCTGTGTCGAGACGCTCACAGCCGAAGGCATCACACCCGGTCTCGCTACGGTACTGATGAGCGACGATGCGGCCAGCGAAACGTACGTCTCGATGAAACAGCGCGACTGCAAGGAGGTCGGCATCAACGGGATTCACCTCGAGATCGACCCCACCGCACCCGCCGAAGAGCTGTTCGAGACGATCGACGAACTCAACAATGACCCAGAGGTTCACGGCATTCTCGTCCAACTCCCTGTGCCGGATCACGTTGAGAAACGCGAAGTCATCCGCGCGATTGATCCCGCTAAGGACGTCGACGGTTTTCACCCCGAAAACGTCGGTCGACTCGTCGCTGGTGACGCCCGATTTAAACCCTGTACCCCCCACGGTGTCCAGAAACTCTTGGAGTACTACGAGATCGAAACCGAAGGTATGGACGCGGTGGTTGTCGGTCGCTCGGATATTGTCGGCAAACCCCTTGCGAACCTTTTCATCCAGAAGGCTCCCCAGGGCAACGCGACAACAACGATCTGTCACTCCCGCACGGACGATTTGGCAGCAAAAACGGGAGACGCCGATATCGTCGTCGCCGCCGCGGGCGTCCCGGAGTTCATTGACGGCTCGATGATCCAAGACGGCGCGACCGTCATCGACGTGGGTGTCAACCGCGTCGACGCCGACAACGAGAAAGGATACAAACTGGTCGGCGATGTCGACTACGAGAGTGCCGAAGACGTTGCGGGCGCGATCACGCCAGTCCCCGGCGGCGTCGGCCCCATGACACGTGCGATGTTGCTGTACAACACCGTTAAAGCCGCAAGCGAGCAGGCTGGCGTTGAGATCGAACTTCCCTGAGTCGCTCAGTGTCTGAACAGATAGAGTGCATCGTCCTGATTTAGCAGACAGAAACTCGCCCCGTCGTTTTCCGGAAACGTCGTCCCGCGTTTTTTAGTTAGAAACAGCCGGTCGAACACGTTGCCACAGACCGGACACACCACGTCTTTCCGGTTGTCGTACAGCCCCGTCCGGCCGGTGTCTTTGAGCTGTTTCATCTCGTGGCGATGGTCATGAACGTCGAACGGTTCGGGCATATCTGATTGTCAAACACCCTGTCCTGTTGGTGTTTTCGGGCGCAAGTTATCCGAGTCGTTGGAGGCGATCTCGAGCAGCCCCCAGAGCGGTTTCGTCATCAGTGCGAAGATACTGCCCGATGCCGCGTGCCGCCGAGACGAGCCCGCTGGCGGTCCCGGGCGGGATATC
>LKML01000113.1 GCA_001563795.1 Haloferacaceae archaeon B1-Br10_E2g22
CATGTAGTGCGCGGGTGGGGCGGTTCACCCAACTCGGTTTATCCGCCGACTACTCGCTTTCGTCGCCGGTCTTCGTACTGTCGTCGTCCAACTGCTCGGCGACCCGTCGGAACGCTGCCAGAATCACCCGTTTGGTCGTCTCGCCTTCGGTCGTCCAGTGGTAGGCGTAATCCATCATGTCGTCGTAGATGTCTGGCTTGCAGCCTGCGGCTTTGGGATGTCCGCCGCCTTCGACCTGTCGGGCAACGAGATGTGCTTTTTCGAACGTGTCGCTACCACGAATCGAGGCGCTGCCGGAGGGTTTGACGATTACGGCGGCATCCGCACCCTCGGCTTGCAGCCCATCGGCGACCTCGTTTTGTGAACACCGGCCGTAGGTGACGCCAACAGTCCACGGCCCGATCTGTTTGTAGGCGGCCCGATCGACTGCCATCTCGATTAACTGTTCTTTTTCGACCCGCCGGTGGGCGATGTAGGCTTCGACGGTATCCGGGAGATCCGCACCATAGGCACCGACTACGGCGGCGTACGCTTCGGCACCGCTCCAGTAGGCGTAGTCTGCGAGATCTTTGCTTCGTGGGTCCTCGTTGAGCCACAGGTCGTGGTCTCGGGTTACCTCGGCCAGTTCGACGAATCGGTCTGCAAAGTCGTACTCGAGCGAGCGGAGGGCAACATCGGTGCTACACTCCTCGTCGGAGTCACCGACAACGAGGTCAACGCCGGCCTCGCCAACCGATTCGGCGACAGCATCGGGCCACTGGTGGTGGTCGTACCACGAAACCCGATTGCTCTGCGCACAGATGGTTTCGAGCGGTTCGGCAATCGATTCGTAGGCGTCGGGTGCGATATCACACACAAACACATCGATACCGGGGTCGGCATACTCGGCGACGTACTCGAGCGATTCGGTCAACGAATGGGGCCCAGAAGCAAGCAACCCGACAGCAGATTCTGGCTTGGAGTCGTCTTCGGCGTCCTCGCCGTCGGCCTCGCTGTCGTCAGACAGCCGAGTCTCGATATCGTCGAGAAACGGCTCGACATCGAGAGCAGCATCATACATCTCTCGGACAAGCGCGATACAACCCAGTCCGTCTGCATCGGAATCAGTGACGACAACGGCCGCTGCGCCGTCAAGAGCCTGCTTTGCGCGCTGTTCGCTACGGTCTTCGTCCAGTGAGTCTGGATAAAAAAAGCCAGTGCCGGGCAGCAGCGAGCGCCGACGGATCGACAACTCGCCGCTTTTGATGAGCGTTTCGTCCATACCGCTTGGAGTCTTTCAACTGGGAAAACTCTCCTGTTAGCCGCCGCCGACACTCGAGGGACGCTCAGGCGTCGGCCGCAAGGTCGCTGTCGGCTGTGCCGTCCAGTTGACGAACCGTGAGTACAGCCACTGGACAGGTTCTGACGACACGCTCGGCGACGCTACCAAGCAGAAATCGGTTTTCGCCGTGCCGGCCACGGGTACCCGTGGCGACGATATCGGCGTCGATCTCTCGAGCGTAGCTGCTGATTTCGGTTGCAGGCCGACCCTCGCGAACGGCCGTTGTGACTGGTTTGTCGGTGGCATCGGTGACCGACGACAGAGCCTCGTCTGCCTGCTCGGCGAGTGCATCGTGGAGTTGTTGGCGAATCTGGTCGGGTGCGGAGTCGATCTCGCCAGAATCGACTACCGTCAGCGCATAAACCGAGGCGTCAAAGCGCTCGGCGAAATCCAGTGCGACCGCTACCGACCGACTCACGCTGTCGGAGCCGTCGGTTGCAATCAGGATTCTTTCGAACATACGACGGTGTTTGACCGCCCGGTGTATAAAACAGCCACTCCCACACAGAGGGGAGTGTTTTTCAGGTCGCCGTCCAACCGTCGTGTATGCCGGAACTCGAAGTCGACCTCGTGGTCGTACCAATCGACGGAAGCGAGGAGTCTCGACGGGCCGTCGAGTACGCACTCGCCGTTGCCGACACCTACGGGGCAGGTGTGCATGCGCTGTACGTCCTCGGCGAAACGACCGTCCGCGCACTTGAGCAAGGTGCGATCGACGAACGCGATGTGGCCGACGACACCGAAGCCTTCAGCGATGCGGTGACCGAACTGGCAGCCGACGCTAGCGTCGAGTTGACCACCTCGGTTGCTGCAGGATTTTCGACCGATATTAAAACGCTCCATCCAGGAGGAGTCGTCCTCGATACTGCCGAGGCGCTCGAGGCAGATTTCATCGTCATCCCACGGGAGCCAGCGACCGATGCACAAAGCGATGTCCTCGAGACGGCCGCCGAGTACGTCCTGTTGTACGCAAGCCAGCCAGTACTGTCAGTCTGAGTCGCGGTCGGATGTTTCCGCAGCGATTCGAATCGCCATCTCGAGTTCGAAGCTCTCGGCTCCAGTCGTCTCGAAGCCGACTTTTTCGTACAGCGAAACAGCCGGATGGTTCCATCGTTCGACCGTAAGCCACACCTTCGTGATCCCGTGTTCGTCGCCATATCCAAGCAGTGATTCGATCAGGTGAGTGCCGATTCCGGCCTGTTGGTAGGCTTGGAGGACGAAAATCGCCAGCTCGAAATCATCGTCACCATCAGGTACCAGCGTCGAGTGGCCTGCAGCCGTCCGGCCGTCCCAGGCGATCACGTTCAGACAGTCGTCGGCCAAGATTCCCTCGAGCCAACTGCGAACGCGGGCTTCTTTGCCTGGTGGGATTCCCTGGGCGCGATCTGAGGGGTCGAAAGCCGTATACATCTCGACGAGTGCGTCGAATTCGTCCTCGGAGCCGTCGTACGGTGTGATCTCGATAGATCGGTCTTCGCGATCGGCGAACTCTAGGGGTGGTGTTTCGAACGGGCCGGAAACCGCATCTGGGTAGCGACGATCAGAGTTCATCGGACGAGAGTCACCGTGACGTGTGAGTTCAACAGGACGAACTCGGCAGTACTGTTGATCGTGATTTTCCCCATCGGACTGGTGGTGTTGCCTCCCAAGACCAACTCATCGAACTCCTCGGATTCAGCCATTGCGACCAACTCGCTGGCAGGTTCGCCCGCTATTTCCCGGAGTTCGACCGACAGATCAGCCTCGGCGACCGTCTTTTCGACCTGCTCGGCAAGCTCATCGTGGGTCGCACCCTCTGTTTCAGCAAGTGCGACCGTTAGCTCGTCGCCCGCAGCGACCGCCCGATCGACGGTGCGTTCGAGTGCGTCGACCGACGCCTGGCTGCCGCCGAACCCCAGTAGGACTTTCATATCAACAACGCTTGGAGCGACTCCTCAAAAACGTTGCCTGTCGGGCACAATAGCGGTCGTCGGCCACGACGGTGGCAGTCGGACACAGACAAGGACGCTCGGCGAACCGAACTCACGACAATCCTTTTGATGGGGCCGTTCGGAACGTGGGTATGGACGACAACACCGGCGGGCCGTCGGGCCCCGATTCGGCAGCGAAAGCCGAATCCGAACCTGCAGCAACCGACTCCACCGAGACGAAGACAGCAGATCACGCCACCGACGACACCGAAACCGTTCCTGAAGACGTCCAAAAGTACGAACGGTTCACCAAGATGGACGGCGCACAGTACGACCGTGTCAACGAATTTTTGCGGGATCGAACCCATATTACCGCCCGCGAGTGGGCGATTGCACGGCTCTGTTCGGATTTCCGAACCGAAACTGGCGTCGAGATGACCAAAATCGGCGAGAACCTCCCGCGGCTCGTGCCGTTTATGACCGATACCTACACGCCGCAGGCGGTCAATCAGGCCCGCTCGTCGTTCGAAGGGAAAGTAACGAAAGCTGGCGCAACGTTTCTGTATGGGGCGATGTCGGGCTTCTTTACGGCCGAAGAACTCGATGAGTTGATGTACGAAGTCAGCGAGGTCGCCAAGTTCTTACTCGAGGTCGAAGGCGTTGATCTTGCAGTTGACGAAGAACTCGAGGCCGAAGAACGGATCTCTTCGGTGATGCGAGAAGTCAGAGCCGAAAGTGCCGAACTCAGAGCCGAGGAAGTCGAATGTCCGAACTGTGGCCACAGTCACAGCCCAGAATCACAAAACTAGAGGTGCAACGAGACCGCCTCTGGGCGGTCGAAAAGAGGGCGTAGTGGAGGGCCGTCTTTTGGGGGCAGCGACAGCGGGCGAAACCGAGTAGTCGCTCGCGGTCAGTTCGCGAAGATGGGGGCTCGGAGTCGATGATTCATCAACGGCGAGGGCAAACAGCGCGTTCGCATGCATTATGCTCGCCTATCGCCGCTCGCTGTGACTCGAGGGCTGGACACGAGCGGTTCGAACCTATAGGTAAAGCAGGCCGAGAACTCCGATCAAGGCCAGGGTTGTTCACCGTCGGCAACTTCTGTCTGATTCACTTACACCCCTGTGTGATTCCATATTGCAACCTAAGACAGAATTTGTATTAATAAACAACTACCTAAACCAGATATTATTGCATGCTTATTCAGTATATTGGACGAACAGTGAAACATTAGATGTGTGTATAGAGGCATATTCGTAAGCAGTGTTGAACATCACGTAGTATTCGAAACAACCCTCCTCGGACAACCGGCCTCCTGCTGCTTTCGTGATAGGTTCGTCGCCTTGAGTGTCAGTATAGCCGCCAAGCGGTTTGATACGCCCATAGACCGAACGGTCAGTGTATGGCATTACTCAAATCAGATACCGACCCACTCGAAGAGACAACACAGAAAACGACAGGAGAGACCGCCCAGCAAAGTCCCGAGGCTCGAGGGGCAGACCTGGCGTTGATTGCCTCTGGGGCATCGGTGTTGTTGGCCTGGCACCAGTTTTATTTCAAGGGTAACAAGACCCGTGGGCTGTTTATTGGACTGTGGCCGCCGACCATTTTGGCGTTTGGAAGTTATCTCAACCAGCAGGCGATTCTCGATACACTCGAAGAATCGCTTTTGAGTGCTCCCGGTGGCTTCGAGTCGCTCCGGAAACTGATTGGTGAGTAAGCCGACGTACCCGGTGACAAACTGGACTACTGCTGGCAGAAAGACCGTACTGATAGAAAGCGTTTTCCGCGACGGCTGTGAGTTGTCAAACATATGCGGTCTGTCGTCCTCTCAGTCGTCCTTATGATGCTCCTGTGTCTCGGAGCCACGCCTGTTGTCGCCACCGGGACCGTCGCCGAAGCCGAGGGACTCACCGACAGCACACCGACGGCGACGGCACTCGACTCACCCACCCAGCAGCCGCTGTCAGCGCTGAGTTCGGACGCAGACGACATGCCGATGACGACGTTTACGGTCAATCTTCGGTCGAATCAGGACGCCGAGTGGGTTGTGACAATTGAGTACGACCTACAGACAGAAAGCGAACAAACAGCCTTCGAAGCGACAGCACAAGAGTTCGAAGACGGAACCGCTCCAGACGGTGGGCTGTCGGTTGAGGTATACGAGAATATGGCCGGCTTTGCCAGCGAGGAGACTGACCGTGAGATGGCAATCGAGGACGTCGAACGCACAGCCAGCCTCGAGGGAACCACCGGCACGCTCAGACTCGCGTTTACCTGGCGTGCGTTTCTCGAAGAGGACGGTGAACAACTGATTTTCAATGATGCGCTGCAGTCTCCTGATGACTGCACGTGGTTGACCTCACTCGAGGAAAACCAAGCACTCGAGATTACGACACCACGCGGGTATGCAATTACGAGTGCAAACGTCGGTTTTACTGATAACACAGTGACAATCGAAGGCCCGTATACGTTTGATCAAGACGACCACGTTCGGATTACACTCGAGCCCTCGGCGTTCGGCGGCACCGCCTGGGAGCTGTTGGGTGCTGCAGTCGTTGTCGCTGCAGCGATTATCGGTGGTGCGTTCCTGTTGCGTCGGCGCGAGAACACGCCAACAGAACCCACACAGACGACCACCACAACAGAGACAACAGCACAGCCTTCAGAACCACCCGAAGCCGAACCACCCGAAGCCAAACGGGCCGAAGACCTGTCGCTTTTGGCCGACGACGAACAGGTACTACGGCTGCTCGAGCGCAACGACGGGCGAATGCGACAGGCCAAGATCGTCTCTGAGACCAACTGGTCGGACGCCAAAGTCTCACAGTTGCTGTCGTCAATGGCTGACGACGGCCAGATCACAAAGCTTCGAATCGGCCGCGAAAACCTGATTTCGCTGCCGGATGTCGATGCACTCGATGGGTCGAAACACGACAACGAGTAGCCCTGGATACGGTTCCGTCACCTACTTGCGCTGAGAGTACCTATCGGAAGCTAATGGAGTATCTGGAGCGTCGGGTTGGATTAGTCAACAATCGGCTCGAGTCAGTAATCGAGTCGGCCGACCCCGACGAACTGTCGGGCCAACTCGAAGACGTCGTCCTTGCCGGCGGCAAGCGCGTCCGACCTGCAGTGACGCTGTTGGTCTGTGAGTCGCTGGGCGGCGATCCAAACGACGCCGTCGAGTTTGCTGCTGGGATCGAACTCGTTCACAACGCCTCGTTGGTGATCGACGACATCATCGACCGCTCGGCGGTTCGCCGCGGCACGCCAAGTGCGTGGGCCGCCCACGGCTATGGATCGGCGATCATCGCCAGCGATGGACTGCTGGGCGAGGCGTTCGGGCTGTTTTTGGGCAACCCACAGGCCATGGAAATCGTCGCCGAATCGATGGTCGAACTCGGCGAGGGCGAGGCTACCGAACTGGTCGATCGTCCATCGAACGAAGCCGAGTATATGACTCTCGCACGGCGGAAAACCGGCGCGCTGTTTCGGGCTGCAGCCGAACTCGGCGCGGTCGCTGGTGAGGCAGACGCCGCCACCGTCGAGGCCTTCGGTGAGTATGCCGAACGGGTCGGCGTCGCCTTCCAGATCCGAGATGACGTACTCGATGCGACCGCCGACGCCGATGCACTCGGTAAACCTGCGGGCCACGACGAGACGATGGATCGGCCATCGTTAGTACAGATAACCGATCTCAGTCCCGATGAGGGCGACCAGCGAGCCCGCGAGCAGTCGAACCTCGCCCTCGAGGCGCTCGACAGAACCGGCGTCGATGACACGGATGCGAAAGCCTATCTGCGGGATCTCGCCGAGTTCGTCGTCGTGCGGCAAAAATAGCCGTCTCACTCGAGACGAACCGGGAAGA
>LKML01000114.1 GCA_001563795.1 Haloferacaceae archaeon B1-Br10_E2g22
GCCTTCCAAGCTCATGGCCCGGGTTCAAATCCCGGCCGGCACATTCTGTCGAAGACAACACTACGAGCGGCCACTGTGTCGCTCGCATCCCCCCCGAGATAGTGTGTAACACGCCGGGTTTGAAACAGACAGCGGCACGAACGCAGCGAGCAGAACGAGTGAGATTCACAACCCGGTCGGAACATTTCTGCCGAACCAAGTGAGCCGAACGCTCTCATGACGGTTCGAGTGGTCGCAGCATCCACCAGTGACAAAAGTACGCCAGTGCGTCTAATTTCGAATTACATACTAGCAGATCTATTCGTGTTGTTGTCAATAACAAACAATTTTTTACGCTGTAGTTCGAATAATCCGATGGTGGGAACGTGGGGGCACTTGGGGAAGTGTACCATTCCTGCCAGCAGGGGCCTACGGCCCTCTTTTCTGGCTGCTCTCAGAGTGTGTCTTTTAGTTCGACATCTCGAGCATACAGCAGATACCAGCCTCCAGCGACGAGTAAAACAACGGCCCCGAGGAGTTGCGATAGCGGTTGCATGAAAAAGATCAGCGCAAAGCTGGCAATTCCACCGACCGCAGGCACCAGCGGATAGCCTGGACACCGGAACGACGGCGTATACCACGCTGGGTCACGCTCACGCAGCGCGATCAACACCACACAGATCAACCCATACAGAACCAAGTGGAGAAACGAGGCCACCTCTGCGAGCACAGCCGTCTGGCCGAATGCGACAAGCAGGGCGGCCGTCCCACCGACGAAGCCAAGCGCGAAGTGTGGCGTCCCGTACTTTCGGTTGACACGCCCAGCATGTGGCGGTACGAGCGCATCTGAACTGATTCCATACAGTGCCCGCGAGGCGCTCAGAATTGAGGCGTTGGCCGACGACAGCGTTGCCAACAGCCCGCCGATCAGAATCGCTATCGCACCAGTAATACCGAGGTACTCGCGGGCGACCTCGACAATCGCCGTTTCGCCCATTGCCTCAATCGTTGAGGGCTCGAACGTGTAGCCCGCGATCAACAGCGTTGCAGTATAAAATATACCGACAACGATCACAGAACCAACCATCGATAGCGGAAGGTTGCGGTCGGGTTCGGTGATGTCTTCGGCAACCGTCGCGATCTGGGCGAATCCTAAATACGACGTAAACACCAGTGCAGCCGTCGAGATAATCGGGCCATATCCTGCCGGGGCGAACGTTGTCGCCGGCTGTGGGCCTTCGGTGAGCCCACTCAGCCGCACTGCACTCACCGACAAAAAGACGACCAAGATAGCCAACAGCAGCCCGACGACGATGTTTTGGAGCGCCTCAGTGTTTTCGGTGCCGAATACGCTCATAACTGATAGTCCCACACCAAGGGCGATCCCAAGCAGAGTCACGACTTCGAGCGGGCCAACCGAAACCGTCGCCGACTCGACGAGGCCGGCCTCAACGAACACGGCAGCGGCGTACTCACCGAAGCCAACCAAATAAAACGCAGTCGCAAAAATGAGACCAAACGTCAGCCCGATGCCGACAATGGCACCCGGAAACGCACCCAGTCCACGCGAAACAAAGTAGTAGCCGCCGCCGCTTTTCGGCATCGCCGTTGCGAGCTCTGAGGTCGGCAGTGCAACCAGCAGCGCAATCACTGCTCCGATTCCAAAAGAGACGGCTGCTGCAGGCCCTACCCGTCCGGCAGCCAAGCCGGGGAAAACGAAGATTCCCGCGCCGATCATTGTCCCGATACCGATCGTCAGCGCACCAGGAAGGCCGATTGTCCGATCGAGTTCGCCGGCAGCGTCGCTCACAAGAGATATCAGAATCCAGCGTGCATTAAAGCCGTTTGTTAAGCCCGACGAGAGAAAGTTCCAGCACCCCGAGCTTCGAGGCAGTCTTGCAGTACCACTTTAAACACTCATCCACGTAGTAACGGTAACGGAGTTATTCGATGTCACAACGGCTCGATGAAACAACTATACTGGTACCGGTCAACGCCAGCGATCCAGGAGCACCATCCGGAGCGTTAGTCGAGTTGCTAAGTCCACACGCTGTGGTCGTACTTGGTTACTACCCAGTTCCCGACCAGTCGTCGAGCGACCAGCTTCGCTCGCAGTTTGGTGAGAAGTGCGAAACAGAGATTGCCGAAATCGCCGAACGGTTCGCCCGAGAGGGCGCAAGCGCCGAGTCAGTGTTAGTCTTTACTAAAGATCGGACGAAAACCATCGACCGCATTGCCGCAAAATACGATGCTGATGCCGTGCTCACGACCCAGGCCGTAGAGGAGACGCTGGATCGTATTCTCGTTCCGATGCGGGGCGACGAAACGCTCGAGTCGATCCTAGAGTTCGTCGAACAACTGCTGGGCAAAAGCGATGCCACAGCGACACTGTTCAACGTCATCACCGCCGAAGACGACGCCTCCCAAGGCGAACTCATCGTTCGGGGAGCCTGTGACCGACTCGAGGAACACGGCGTCGCCCCCGAGCGAGTCGACTGGAAACAGACACACGGTGAGTCGGCCAGCAGTGCGATCATTGCGGCCGCGAAGTCCTACGACCTGCTTGTCGTCGGCGAAACCAAGCCTTCGCTGCGGGAACGATTGCTTGGGACAGTTACCGACAACGTGATTGATGAATCTCCACGCCCGGTGTTGATCGTCCGCAAAAACAGCTGAGCGGCTACAAACGGTTGTGTTCTACCGTAGTAGATCGACGAGATCTGGATGTGTCTGGAGTTCGTCGTCGAGATCTTTAGGTGTGAGCTCACCGCTGGCGACGACATCTCGAAGCGCTTGCCACTGGCTGTGGCGAGCCAAAATGACGACTGGGACGGCCTTACAGCCAACGAGTTTGGCAATCGCCAGGCGGTTGCGACCGTCATAAAACAGCAACTCGCCGTCGTGGCCGACAACCAGGGCGATCTCACCATCAACAGTTTGAGCGTAGCGATTGGTGCGGGCCGCCTCGAGCGGTTGGTCGTCATGGTCGGCGATCTCGCTTTGGGTACGGTAGCCTTCGGCTTCGACAGTTGCGTACAGGTGGTCGATCTCCTGACAACGACTCTCGAGGTCAGCCGACGACGAACAGCCCCACGGTGAGCCGCCGTCGTCTATTGCGGTCAGAGTCTGCTTGTAGAGGTCAGTTTCAACCCACCGCTGGCCGCCTTCGAAGTGAGCACGAAACGACCGGTAGACCACCGACTCGGCGAACGGTCGGCGCTCGCGATCCCACTCGCCGTCGAGCACGCCGCCCGCAAAATAGTAGTTGGGCCCTTTGAACGGCGCAGGGATCGTCTCGGTCCAGTCGCCGGTTATCTCCTGCCATGAAATCGAGTCGGTGATTCTCTGGGGGTCGATCCAGTACAGACGATACGGATTAGTAGACGCCGAATAGCGACGGTGAGTTCTGAGTCGGGTGGCTGCGACGAATCCGCCTGCGGCCAAATCACGGAGTCTCAAAAGCGGCGACTCGAGGGCAGGATAGGATGCGAGCAGTTCAGCGGCAGCCGTTCGAACCCACTCGAGGGGCAGGTAGTACTGAGAGTGGCACATTGATGAGCACGGTGACCACTAACAGTCATCGTGGCCTCGGTGTATAACAGTATGTCACGACTGCCGTACAGTACACAGCGGACAGACGCATCAAGCAGGCAGTACACACAGTTGTCCGACAGATTCAGATACACGCAGTCCCGCCTTGCAACTATGCATAACGGCCCAGGTCACAAGCGGGGTGCCAGCCGGTGGTAACGAAAGTACGGCGGGTCATCGACCGCTATGAACTGTCGGGGCTCGGCGACGAACTCGCCGCCCGGTGGGTTGGCGACGGCTACGACCGCGAAAGCCTGCGGTCGCTTGCCGAGCGATTCAACAGACGAGTGTTAGCCGCAGGTATGGAGGCTGCCGGACTCACACCGCTCGATGGCGAAGTCGACAACACCTATCGGTTATTGACCGACGACGAGGTAAGCGCAGGAATGCAAACGCAGGTCGAACGGCGTCTCGAACGCGACGGCCTCGATATCAAGCGACTGCGGACGGATTTCGTCTCCCATCAGGCAGTCCACACCTATCTAACCGACGACCGTGAGATCGACCCACCCGGCGACAACGAGTCGGTGGCTGATCGACTCGCACGTGACCGCGAGACGATCCAACGGCTCGCAAGCCGCCTCGAGGCCGTTACCGAAAACACAGTCAGCCGCTCGGCAGCAACCGACCGGCTCGATGTCGGCGACTGTAGCGTGCTTGTCGATCTGCAAGTCGTCTGTACAGACTGTGGGCATACCTACGAAGTCGCCGAACTGTTCGAGCAGGGTGGCTGTGAGTGTCGGCTCGAGTGACAATAGTTAACCAGTGGAGATACTTATCGAAACTATGGGACAGTCGCAACTAAACCAGGGAGAGCTGTCCGTTTCGGTTCGCAACATCGGGGGTATCGATGAAACGACGGTCGACCTCCAAACCGGCGTCAACGTGCTGGCTGGTCGGAACGCGACAAACCGAACCTCGTTTTGTCGCGCGCTGATGGGCGCACTCGGCAGCAACAAGGTGTCACTGAAAGCCGACGCCGAAACAGGTGGGGTTACCCTAGAGATGCCAACAGACAGCTACAGCCGTCGGCTCGAGCGAACCAACGGTTCGGTTGTGCTGTCGGGCGAGCCGTATCTCGACGATCCAACCGTTGGGGATCTGTTTGCCTTTCTGCTGGAGTCCAACGATGCCCGTCAGGCGGTCGCCCGAAGCGAAGATCTCCGCGAGCTGATTATGCAGCCGATCGATACAGACGAGATTCAATCTAAAATCGATACGGCAGTGGCGGAAAAACGCCGGCTTGATGATCGGATCGAAGACCTAGCGGATCTCGAGACTGAACTCCCAGTGCTCGAAGCTGACCTCGAGACACTCGAAGCCGACATCGACGAGACTGAGGCCGAACTCGAGGCCAAACGTACGGTGCTCGCCGAAATGGACGGCAGCATCGAAGCCACCCAGGCCGAACAGGATGCCATCGAGGAGACGTTCGAAAAACTCCAATCAGTACACTCGGAACTCGAAGAACTCCGGTTCCGACGCGAGACCGAACAAGAAAGCATCGAGACGCTCCGGGCAGAACGCAAAGCGCTCACCGAGGAACTCGAGGGGCTTGCCGAGAATCCCGAGGACGAACGCGAGCGGATCGCCCAGCGGCTCGAGGAGTACAGAACTCGTCGCTCGGAGCTCGATTCGACGACCAACCAACTCCAGAGTGTCATTCAGTTCAACGAAGAGATGCTCGAGGGGACAAACCCGGCGGTTGCCAAGGCACTCCGCGAGGAGTCTGTCGGCTCGAGCCCAACGGACAAACTCACAGACAGCGAGAAAATCGTCTGTTGGACCTGCGGCAGCGAGGTCAGTACGGATGATATCGAATCGACGCTCGACCGACTCAAAGGTCTTCGCCGGGAGAAACTCGCCGAACGACGTGAACTTCGCACTGAGATTGATTCGCTCTCCGAACAGCAGCGAACGCTCAAGGCGGCCGCAGACCAACGCCACACACTCAAGCAGAAACGCGAACGGACAACCGACGAGATCGAAACCCGCAGCGAGCGTGTCGACACACTGACCGAGGAACTCGAGATGCTCCGCCAGAAAGCCAGCGAACTCGAAGCCGAACTCGAGAGCCACGAAGAGTCGAAACACAGCGAGTTGCTCGACATCCACGCCGAGATCAACGACCTGGAGTTCGAACTCGGTCGGACTGAAACCGAACGCGAACAACTCACAGAGCGCATCGAGGCCGTCGAAAGAAAACTCGAAACGCGCGAGGACTTGGAACTAAAACGCCAAGACCTCGCCGAGCGACTCACCGAGCTTCGAACCCGAATCGGGAAGCTCGAAACAGAGGCCGTCGAGGCGTTCAACAAGCATATGGACGCTGTACTCGAGATGCTAGGATACGACAATTTGGCTCGCATCTGGATCGAACGATCGACAGAAGAACGTAAACAGGGCCGACAGACGCTCGAGCAGTCGGTGTTTCGGCTGCATATCGTCCGACAAACTGACGACGGCCGCAGCTATGAAGACAGCATTGAGCACCTCAGCGAGAGCGAACGCGAGGTTACCGGACTGGTGTTCGCGCTCGCAGGCTATCTGGTGCACGAAGTCTACGAGGAGGTGCCAGTGATGATTCTGGACTCCTTGGAGGCGATCGATTCCGAGCGGATCGCCGCACTCGTCGAGTATTTCAGCGAGTACGTCGAGACCATTGTCGTCGCGCTACTGCCTGAAGACGCCCAGGCACTCGACGAGCGCCACCACCGTGTCACTGAGATCTGAGCAGTCCTTACGGTTCGGTTGCGGATACGGGCGCTGTTTTTTGACGTTCGAACGCAGTCTGGGGACTGAATCTTTCTTGTAAGGCCGCCTCGAGTAGCAGCCTTGTGACCCAACGTTACGACAGCCGACCGACCTCGAGGGGGTCATCTCCGAACCACGAACCGAAACCAACTCACATAAACCGGAGGAACTGCCGGTCGTACTCTGGGTCACCTTCTCGTGGGTGCATGATGGTGAACGACGCAGGCGGAAGCGACGCCAACTGAGATGGGAGCCGTTGCATCCGGTCATCCCAGCCGATTTCACCCGGCCGGGACGAAAGCACGGCAACGAAATCGTCTTTAGTTGATTCTTCTCTGAGCGTTCGTACAAGCCCGTCCCACGACGAAACGGAAACGAACCCCATTGAGACCTCAGGATCGACAAGCCCGAAGCGGTGTTCGAACTTTTCGACATCGTCATCAACAACGAGAATCCGCAGTGGAATCCCGAGTTGGGCGGCGATCCGCTTGATGAAATAGACGTTTTCGAAAAAGCCCGCGTGTCGATCAACGCCGCTCGGAATGACAACGAGAATGCGCTTTGTCGTATTAATTGGGTGTCCAAGAC
>LKML01000037.1 GCA_001563795.1 Haloferacaceae archaeon B1-Br10_E2g22
AAGCGATTTGAGCTCCCGGTGACCTATCGTGATTCGAACGGCATCCGCGCAGAAGATTCGGATCCTGATTTTATCACCACAATCGGCGAGAAACGCGATGAGTTTATTGTCGAACCCGCCGACCGAACAATCTCTGCCGGCTCGAGCACTGAATTCGACGTTGAAGTAACTAACAACCGCGAGGAGCGACTTACCGACATCGAACCCAAGCTGTTTACGAACGATCCACTCGACAGCGATGACGACGAAGGCTTCATTGAATCTCTCGAGCCGGGTGAATCAACCACGGTCACCTTCGAGTTGAACGCCGAAAGCGGTGCAACTGCCAAGACATATCCTGTGCAGGTTGATTTCCGGTATGATGATTCTCGACAGCGAAGTCAGCTGTCTGATACCTACCGAATGGCTATTGATGTGACCGAAAGCCAAGACGACGGCCTACCGCTGGGGATCATCGCTATTGGACTGGTTGTTCTCGCCGGAGGCGGCTACGCGTTGTATCGGAGAGACTAAACAGTGAAGATAAGCGATCGAATCGAGCGGCTTACAGTCCGGCTCAACAGCAGGATTGTCTCGAACCCAAAGCAGGTCATCATTCTTTTTGTGTTGCTGACTGGCGTGTTTGCCGCCGGAATGACGCTTGTCACGACCGATTCGGAACCAGATGATGCGTTCACTGAGGGCTTGGAGGTTCAACAGGCCCAAGATGCGATCGACGAGGAGTTCGAAGATCCCTTCGAGGCTGACACAGAATCGACAACGCTTATTCATCAAAGCAGTAATGTGTTGAGTCGCACGGAGTTGATTGCAAGTCTCACTGTCTTAGAGACTATCGAAGATCGTGATACGCTCCGGGTGGAATCGGCCAACGGTCCCGCCCCACAAATCGCAATGGCGATCGATGAGGATGCCCAGACCCATACCGAACAGCGCCGAACCATCGAGCGAGCCAGTGAGACCGAGATACGGCAGGCCGCTCGCCAACTGGGAGAGTCACCTCCGTTTCTTTCGGATGATTATAATCAAAATACAGCCTCCGCATCAGTGTCGATAACCTCAGTGAGCCACGATGTGCCGGCAGGATTCGACGACTCCGACGACCTGACTGAAATCCAGACGTCCATCCAAGAGGTTGCTGATCGCGAATCCAGTGACATCCGTGCGTTCGGCAGCGGGATTCTCAACGACGAGTTCGGCCAGATTATTGGCGATTCGTTAGCGATTGTGATGCCAGTCGTGGTCGTACTGTTGCTTACGTTCCTCATCATTGCCTACCGCGACCCGATTGATCTCGCCTTGGGGTTGTTAGCGTTGGTGATGACGATTATCTGGACGTTTGGCTTTGTCGGCTACTCGGGGATACCGTTCGATCAAAACATGATCTCCGTTCCCGTGTTGCTGCTTGCGGTCGGGGTCGATTTCGGCATTCACATCATCAATCGCTATCGCGAAGAGACTGTCAAAGGCTTTGAGTCGACAGCGGCGATGATGACCGCGAACAACCAACTGATGGTCGCATTCGTAATCGTAACGGTGACTGCTGCCTTTGGGTTTGGAGCAAACATCGTCTCTGATCTCGAGCCAATCCGTAACCTCGGGATTGTTTCTGCTGTCGGTATCGGCTTTACGTTCGTTATTTTTGGAGTGTTCTTACCAGCGATGAAACTCTGGGTTGACAACGTACGCAAGCGCTACGGCGTCCCCGAGTTCAACTCCACGCCGATTGCTTCCGAAGAGTCCGCACTCGGCCGCATACTCGCAGCGCCGGCTGTTGTGACACAAAAGGCACCTGCCGTTTTTGTCGTGATTATTCTCCTTTCGGGTGCCGGAATGGCTGCCTACGGTGCTGGTGTCGATACGACGTTCGATACGGACGATTTCCTTCCTCCCGAGGAACAACCGGGGTACGTCGAATACATCCCCGAGCCGTTTGCCCCCGGTGAGTATACAGTCACCGGGACGGTCAATCTGCTCGAGGACGAATTCGAAGCCGACCAAGATGCGTCGGTAACCGTGTATGTTGAAGGTCCCTTTGAGCAAGACCATGCTCTCGAGGCCTTAGATTCGCCGAACGACAATCCACCCGACAGCCTTGCTGTTGGCTCTGGTGGAAGCGCAGTACCAGATAGTATCCTCACAGAGATCCAATCGGAAGCAGAGCAGAACCCCGAGTTCGGTGCGCTTGTCGAACGGAACGACAGAAGCGGCAACGGCATTCCGGATCGGAATCTCGACCGAATCTATGATGAACTCGCTGCCATCGACGGTAACAACGTTGATGAATACCTTGCTGATGACCGCCGGAGCACACAGGTCGAATATCAAATCGATGCCGAAGCCACCCAACCGGAGGCTGCTGATGATACCCGGGAGTTTGCTGGTGACTTCCGATTTGCTGCAACGGCGACCGGCGGGATTATCGTTTTCGATGCGGTTTCGGATCTGATCTTCGAGACTGCGATCCAGGGGATGATGCTCGCGCTTATCTTAACGGGGGTCTTTCTGATGATTGCCTACGGTGTACTCGAGCGACAGCCTGCTCTCGGGATCGTCAACGTCTTTCCCATCTTGATTGCAGTCACGTTCCTCCTTGGAACGATGCGATTGTTCGATATCCCACTGAATGCCCTCACGGCGACGATTCTTTCGATCTCGATTGGGATTGGGATTGCCTACTCGGTTCACATTACCCATCGGTTCCTTGATGAGTTCAAACAGGATCCTGATACGTTCGATGCGCTGATGACGACGCTCATCGGCACTGGCGGTGCGCTCACTGGGAGTATGCTCACGACCTCATTAGGTACCGGCGCACTCGCGCTTGCGATCACACCCGTGCTTGGCGACTTTGGACTGTTGATGGCAATTAGCGTCTTCTATTCGTTTATTGCGGCGATTATCGCACTACCGCCAGCGATCTTCCTGTATATGCAAATAGCCGAATCAGAATACATCTGGCGAGTCCAGATGCTCCTTCGGCGTGTTGTTGGTGCCTAGTCAACAGCTTTGTGTGTCGGGTCTGGATGGATGACTGTTGGGTACGTTTCACCGATAACAGGAACTCACGGGTGACACGGCCGATACATGCTCATGCGTCCGTATCGCTCGAGGGACGGTCGTCTCACCCAAGACGTTTGTCTCGGAACCTCGGGCCGTAGAGCCGTTGACACGTGCCTGTCGGCTCGAGGGCGTCTATTCAGTGATGTGGACTACTCAGAAATCGTGAATTTATTTGTACTTCCAGTAGAGACACTGCTGCTGTAGTAGTCAGTGAGAAATGATGATTACAAAACGGGTTATACTGCTGTCTGTGTTGGCATTCGGCGTTGCCACTGGTGGCTTCATTGGTGCTGGCGTCCTTGCCCAAGAAGGCGGCCTCGACGTCCGAGGCGAACCTGGTCTCGAGGTGTATTCTCCAGATAACGTCTACTCGTCAGGATCGGTTGCCGAACTTACAGTACAGATAGATAATGATGGTGAACTCTCCCAAGGGTCAGAGTCTCACCGAGAGTACGTTACGACTGCTCGAAACGTGGTTGTCAAAGCAGATGACGACGAGACGCCAATCGAAGTGCGAACTGACAAGCGTGCGATTGGATCAGTGACTGAAGACGAACCGGGTAAAGCCCCTGTTGAAATCGAAATTCCCGACAATACAGAGCCTGGCGTCTATGAGATTGATGTTCGCATTGAATATACGTGGACAGAACGTACACGAGACCAAAGCGAAGGGGAAATTGAACTCCGTAACGAACGTTCGCGTTCGACGACTCAAACCGTCGAAATAGAAATCGAGGATGAAGCTAACTTCCGTCTCGAAGATGTCGAAAGCACCCTGCACGTAGGCGAAGAAGGCGAAGTTACGGGCAATGTAACCAACGTTGGCCAACAGGATGCCACCAACGCCGAAGTTCAGTTCCCAACTGAATCCGACACGGTCGTTCCACTCGAGACAGCTGTCTCGGTTGGTGATATTCCTGCCGGCGAATCCGCGTCGTTCCGCATTCCAATCGAAGCCACCAGCGAGGCTGAAGCCGTCGAAAAGCGATTCGATCTACCTGTCAGCTATCGCGATAAAAACGGCATTCGTACTGAAGACGACGATCCGGAGTTCGTAGCCGACATCGCACCCAAACGCGATGAGTTCAGCCTCACTGCACGCAATCAGAACGTCACCGCTGGAACCAGTACGGAACTCGAAATCGAACTCACCAACACCCGCAATCAGACACTTACCGACATAGAGGCCAAACTCGTTGCTGACTCACCGCTCGATAGCGACTACAACGAGGCGTTTGTGAGCGCTCTCGAGCCAGGCGAGTCGGCCACCGTTAGCCTTGGTCTGCGTGCTTCGGCTGGAGCGACTGCCAAGAGCTACCCTGTAACGGTTGATTTCCGATACGATGATGCGAAAGGACGAAGCCAGCTTTCGGATAGTTATCGCCTCCCAATAGCAGTCCAGCCGGACGAAAGCAGTGTGATTCCGTGGTGGGGATTCATCATTGGGTTGTTGATACTGGACGCTGTGGGCTATGCGTGGTATCGGAGACGGTAAATGACTGATTCGGGCCTTGATCTCGAGCCGTACATCGAGCGACTCAACCAGAGAATCGTCGTCAATCAGACGGCGATTATTCTCGGGTTTGTCATCCTCACAGTCGTGTTTGCCGGCGGACTCGGGTTACTCACACTCGAGGAAGACCAAACGGACGCCTTTACGTCTGAGCTTCCCGAGCAGGAAGCCTACGAGTCGATCCAAGACGAGTTCGGCGACCCTTTCGAGCCGTCGGCCGATTCGACACAGCTGATTCAACTCAGTGACAATGTGCTGTCCCAGCGTGAGTTACTCCGCAATCTCAAAGTAGCCGAACAGGCAGAATCCAGAAGCGAACTTCGTATCGACTCGACAACCGGGCCGGCTTCGATTATTGCCCAAGAGATTGATTCGGATGCCGAGAGTGCAGAATCCCAACGCCGAACCATCGAACGGGCCACACGCGGTGAGATTCGTCAAGCAATTCGGACGAGTGCCGACAACGACTCGTCGCTCGAGGCGACACTCTCGGATGATTTCAACCGTGAGTCGGCCACTGCCAGTGCATCGATCACCGTGTTTTCACATTCGTTTTCTACCGAAGAGGCAAGCGACGCTGATCTCGAGGAAGCCCAACTGTCGATCCAGTCGGTTGCAACCAGTGCTGACGGCGACCTCCGGGTGTTTGGTGAGGGAATCATCAACGCCGAGTTCGGAAACATCATTGGTGATTCATTGGCGATCGTTGTCCCGGCGGTCTTCGGGCTTATTTTCTTGTTTTTGATTATTGCCTACCGAGACCCGTTCGATCTCATATTAGGCGTCGGGTCTCTTCTGATGGCGCTCGTTTGGACGTTTGGCACCGTTGGGTATCTCGGGATTCCGTTCGACCAGAACATGGTTACTGTCCCGGTACTGTTGGCGGCTATCGGCATTGATTTCGGGATACACCTCATCAATCGGTACCGCGAAGAACACACTGCCGGAAGCAGCCGCCAAACAGCGATGATAGCGGCGAACCAACAGCTGGCGGTTGCGTTTGGAATCGTTACAGCGAGTACGGTCTTTGGGTTTGGAGCCAACGCTGTTAGTGATCTGGGCCCGACCCAGAACTTCGCGGTAGTCGCCAGCTTCGGCATTGTGTATACATACCTCATATTCAGTGTCTTTTTGCCGGCCGCAAAGCTGTCCACAGACCGCTACCGCGAGCAGTTCGGCATCCCTGCGTTCGGCACTCGACCGCTGGCGACCGAGCGCTCTTGGCTTGGTCGTCTGCTGGCTTACCCCGCAAACGTCTCATACAAAACGCCAGTTGTTGCAGTACTGTTGTTGTTGGTCGTCACCGCCGGCGCAGTCGGCTACGGCCAAGACATCGACCGAACGTTTGACGAAGAAGATTTCCTGCCGCCAGAAGAGTTGCCTGCGTACATTCAGAGTCTCCCCGGGCCGTTTGCCCCCGGCGAGTACACTGTCACTCGCGAAATCAACTTCCTGGATGACAACTTCGAAGCGAGCCAAGACGACCAGATAACGATGTATATCGAGGGGAACTTCGAGCAAGACCACGCTCTCGAGTCGCTCGACCGGGAGACCGAAGATCCACCGGAGACGTTCATTACGACCGATCGGAAGGCCGAAACGGACAGCATCATCACCGTGATTCAGGATCACGCCGAAAAAGACTCGGAGTTTGCAGACCTCGTTGAGCGAAACGACCGCTCGGGAACTGGTGTACCGGATCGAAACCTCGAGCGTATTTACGATGAACTGCTCGAGTCGTCGGCCAGCAGTCAGGCCGAACAACACCTGACCGACGACCGGCAAGCACTGAGAGTTGATTTCGATGTCGAATCTGATGCCACCCAAACCGAACTGACTGCTGATGCCAGAACCTACAGCGAACAGTTCCGTGGGATAGCCACACCAACTGGCAGTATCATCGTCTTCGAGGCCGTCTCGGAGATTATCCTCGAATCAGCTATTCAGAGTCTCATTGTCGCAATTGGGCTGACGGTGGTGTTTTTGATTTTCATCTACTGGCTGCTCGAACGCCAGGCGCTTTTGGGACTTGTCAATATGTTCCCGATTCTCGTTTCGCTCGCCCTCCTTCTGGCAACCATGCGGGTTCTTGGCCTCTCATTTAACGCACTGACAGCGACGATCCTGTCGGTCACCATCGGAATCGGAATCGACCACTCGGTACACATTACACACCGGTTTATTGATGAGTATCACCAAGACGGCGATGTCTACCGGAGTATTACTGTCACGCTGTACGGCACTGGTGGGGCACTCACTGGAAGCATGTTGACGACATCGGTTGGCATTAGTGCGCTCATGTTGGCGATCACACCCGTGTTGGGTGAGTTTGGCCTACTGATGGCGATCAGTATCTTCCTGGCGTATCTTGCCTCGCTCGTTGCGCTCCCACCGGCTGTGTTCGTCTGGGATCGCTATACACACTGAGTTCTCGCATGACTGACGTCGTGGGCTTTCGCGCTGCTTCCGCTGTAACGGACAACCACAGAGACTACTTCTTGTCGTTTTCTCGGGCTGCACTCCGGAGCTCCTCGAGGCGCTCACAGCTGCCCACTCCAGACAATAACACGACGGCGACGACCTCATCGACCTCGGGAGTTGGCATATCGCCGCCCCGAATTTCGACACTCCCGGTTTCTTGGGCGAGCCACGACCGTGCGTCCGCAATCGCCCGGCGGTTGAGCCATTCGGGCGGTCCAGCGGTCACCAACAGCCCACGTTCGACCGACGACCGGTCGATATCAACCGTGAGCTTTCCGCGGACAGCACGTCTGACAGTGGTTTCGATGGCTTTGATGATTGTCGTCTCCTCGAGTGGTTCTTCCTGCATGAACAGCCCGAGGCCGAACCGAGAACTAGTTGGCCGTTGAATCTGTTGGCTGGCATACCCGAGTGTGGCAACTCCGCCGGCTTCGAAGGTATTGATGAGCTCTGAGGCGTCAACAACGCTTTCGGCAACCAGATTTGTGCCGTTGCTTTCGCCGGATTTGAACAGATCGACGAGTCGGGTCGCCAGCGTCTCGTTGAGCTCCGAACGAATCGCTGGGTCAGTGTCGTCTTCGGACGGTTTGGTCCACAGCGCATTATCGAAGACGACAAGCGAATCAGTTGCGTCTACGACGGCCTCGAGGGCGTGGCCTGCGTTTGCTTGCTGGCGAGGCTCATCGTCACCGGTTGCGGCTGGCAACACACCGACACCGTAAATCGGGATCGCATAGACCGTTCGTAGTTTCTCGGCGAGTTGTGGTAGCAGCGTCGCCCCACTTCCGCCTGCCAGCCCTGTAGCCAGGATGATACCGTCGGCTTGTGTGGTTGGCAGCGAGTCGACCGCCCGGTAGATTTCGGTGAGTTCGTCGGCTGCGGCTTTTTCACCGAGAGTTCGATTCCCGTCAAATCCTCTTCCCGTAGCCTCGTGGGCACCGTACAGCGTACGGTTCGCCTCGGGAATTGCCGTCAGTTCATCCAGTGTCTGTTTGTCGGTATCAATAGCGAGCGTCGCATGGAGACACGAACGGTCGCCAGTGTTGTCGGCGGTGGCCATCGCCTCGACGATCCGGCTGCCCGCACCGCCGAGTCCACAGGCGAGTAGTTGCATACGCTGACGTTGAAGCCAGCTTACAAAAAAGGTATCTTCGCGGCGATCAGAATGGGAACAGTGAGTCTGCCTCGAGATCACGTTCGAGCAGCTCGATTTCGTGGCCGTCTTGGTCTTTGGTAAACCCATACATGTTGTCACACGACTCGGGATCGCGGTACTCAGGGGCCTCCCGAAGCATGAGTTGCTCCCAGTCTGTCTCGAGGTCGTCGACCCGAATACAGAGGTGGCCCCAGGCGTCGCCCATCGTGTAGCTGCGGCCGTCGTAGTTGTAGGTAAGCTCGAGCCACATCGCCTCTTGGGCGGCGTCTTCAGGGCCCATGAAGTAGTTCGCAAACGAACTGGCTTCCCACCGCGAGCGGGGCTCGCTGTATTCGAATTTTCGAGTCCAAAACCCAAGCGCCTCGTCGGCGTCCTCGACACGGATCATCGTGTGGTCGATCGACCACAGCGCACCGTAGTCTCGCTGGACAATCTCGACTTCGTGGCCATCAGGGTCTTTGACGAAGGCATACCGGCCGCCACAGGATTCGGGATCACGGTAGTCTTCGACGCCTTCCTCGATCAACTGTTGGTAGTGGGCCTCGAGTTCGCCCTCTGGGACGCGCACTGCAATGTGGCCCCATGCGTCACCGACTTCGTCGACGTCCTCGCCGTGATTCGAGGTGAGTTCGAGCATTGCGCCGTCTTCGTGCATCTCTTCGGGGCCGAGATAGACGATCGTGAAGCTCTCGGCTTCATAGCGGTCTTTTTCTTCGTACTCGAGGTGTGTTTGGTACCACTCAAGGGACTTCTCGAGGTCGCTGACTCGCAGCATTACGTGATCAAAGATTCCACTCATACACTGGAGATAGCGACCGCCGGGTCGAAAAGGATACCGGAGGCTACTCGTCTCTTGGGCCACCGATTCCAATGGCTCGAACCGCCGGCCAGTAGAACCACCAGACGACGACACCCGTGGCAACGACACTGACTGGCACTGCCCCGGTGACGCCGCGGGCGACCAGCCCTTGCCAGACGAAAAGCGAGCCGACCGCCGACAGCACGAGCAGGCCCGCGGTGATCCGTGGGTCTTCGCGGTCGACGATGACACCACTGAGCGCACTCACAACCGCGCCGGCATAGAAGCCGAACGCAATGGGCCAGATCTGTAGCGACCACGGCAGCGTCTCAAACCCCGGAGTCACACCGAGGTACTGATTCAGCCACAGCGTATGCCATGGGTTGGTGTTGACCAACCCCCACGACATCACTAAGGTTAGATCCCCACCGACGTTCTGAATACCGACCCACGGCACAACGGCAAGACCACAAACAGCAACCAGCGCCGCTGGCGTCGAGAGGCGACTCATTTATCGACTCGTAATAATCCGCAATACGTCCTCGTCGGCCAGTTCGTGGTCGGTTCCGACCTGCTGTTCGTCGTGTTTCGCACTTGGGCCGCTCACTCGAGCAAAGCGGAACCGCTCTTTGAACTCGCCGCCGAGTTTCTCGAGTGCATCACCCACCGTATCGCCGGCTTTGAGCATGAGCGGTTCGTCGTAGTCGATACCGCGGCCCGGTTTGTCCATGTAAATCCGGACGAGCCCGAGCGTCTCGTAGATCCGTTCTTTGAGTCCCTCGAGGCCGCGTTCCTTTTCGGCCGAGATGAACGTCGCTTCCTCAGGGTCGATGTCGTGGGCTCGGAGATTCTCGTAGACCGTGGGGAGGTACGATTCGTCTATCAGATCGGCTTTGTTGACTGCGACAATCGATGGGATGTAGACCCGGTTGTCCATCATGCCGTCGATGAGTTCGTCAATCGAGGGGTTACCCCGGACGGTTACCTCGGCGTTCACATAGCCGTTTTCGCGGAGTACGTCCTTGATCGTCTGTTCGTCAAGTTCGACGCTGTCGCTTTTGTTGACCTGGATGCCGTTTTTGTGCCGTTTGCGAATATGAATGCTCGGTGGTTCGCTGTCGAGTCTGATTTTGTTGTAGTAGAGTTCCTCGCGAAGGCGTTCGTACTGTTCGATTTCGAACACCGAAAGCATGAATACAGCGAGATCAGCCGTACGGACGACAGAAAGCACTTCTTGGCCACCGCCGCGACCGTCGGCTGCGCCTTCGATTAGTCCCGGCACGTCGAGAATCTGGATATTGGCTCCGCGGTATTTGAGCATGCCTGGATTGACATCCAGTGTGGTAAACTCATATGAGCCCGTCTCACTGTCGGCGTTGGTCATCGCGTTGATCAGCGTTGATTTGCCGACGCTGGGAAAGCCAACCAGTGCGACAGTCGCATCGCCGTGTTTTTCGACCGCATACCCCTGGCCGCCGCCCGCAGAGGACTGGTTTTGTAGTTTCTCTTTTTTCTCCGCGAGTTTGGCCTTCAGCCGGCCGATGTGTGCCTCGGTCGACTTGTTGTACGGCGTGTCGGCGATCTCCTCGCGGATCGATTCGATCTCCTCCTCCAGTCCCATTAGGAGCCACTGAGTCGGCGCGGTCGAAAAACCTGTTGACTCGGTAGGTTTGGCCGCCCCCACGAGTGCGGCTGGAATCGACTTCGATACGGTTATATGTCACTCACTAAACGTCTACATCACGGTATGCCGAGCCCCGCCAGTCTCCGCGATAGCACACAGATCGTCTTGCCCTCCCAGTCGCTCGATGGCCTCCGCGAGCAGGTGACCAGCGAGTTTACCGTCTCGATTGTCGAAACAGACACCAACTGTCGTATTATCGGGAGCCCACTCGAGATAAAGGCCGTCTCGGAGTATCTGAGCCGGCAGGGTGTTCGACTCCGCTGAGATTCGCTGGCCGTTCCGAAGCGTTTCTTACAGTGGGTCTCATCTGTGCGGTATGGAAGAGACACCAGGACTCAGCGACCAGTATCGGAAGGCGAGTCCGTGGCCGTTATTTATTGCTCTGGGGGTGCCAATCTCCGAGTTGGGACTTGTGTTCAACGTATTTCCCGTTGCGGTCGGTGGCCTGCTGTTGTTCTGTGGCTGCATTGCCGGTATTCTCCAAGAGGCAGGCTACGTTGCCAAGCCGTGGGGCCCACTGGCAGTGATGGCAACATTGCTGTTTGTGTTCGGCGGTGGCGTGCTGTATGGGAATACATTGGTCGGCGTTGATCTTACCTTGCGTGCATACGCACTGCTTACAAGCGGCGGGATACTGCTGGCAGCGTTCATTGCCGGCAAACTGTTCGTTCCGAAACGCGGACTAGCTGGGTAAAACCACTAACCTATTTGAGCAGCCTTCCCTACACTCTGGTATGGAAGTCGAAATCTTCGACAGAGAGACGATCCTTGATCTGATGGTCAATTTCATCCCATTAGGGATCCTCTTTTTTTTCATCGCCACGTTCATGCTGTATGACCCCTGGGGGTTCGATCCCCGCTTTTCGGGACTAATGCTCACAATTATGGGCGGCATGTTCGTTGCCCTAGCGGTGTTGACCTACCTTTCGGGCAAAGCCATCGCGGGCGATGAGAAACGCGCAACAGTCTATCCGCAAGGTCAGGCGGGCCTCGAGGGTGCCAAACCTATCCACGAGCATGACTCAGACAGCGAGACAGACATCGACGGCGAGACAACACAGACGAACGCGACATCGGCGACCACTGAGTCGGACGCCGAATCCACTGCTACCGAAGCCGAAACCGAAACCGATGTCAAAGACGAAAACACGGACGGAGCAGACGACGAATCGGCCCCGAGAGCCGAAGACTGAAACCTACCGCAACAGTCGGTAAATTCGATAGTCGAACCATTCTTTACCCTGCAATACCAGACTCACAGTATGGATATTAGTGCGCAAATCGTCCTGACGGTGTTGATGGGGGTTTTCCTCGTCGCCGTCGCCACGTGGCTCACACGGATCGAAAACTGGCGATCCTATAGTCCCGTGGGTGGAGGTGGCTCTTTTGTCGAGGAATCAGGCTACATCGAGGAGGAAAAGCCAGCCGGACTCATTCGCTGGTTAACAACCGTCGATCACAAGGATATCGGTATTCTGTACGGTCTCTACGGGATTTTTGCGTTCGTTGTTGGTGGGCTGATGGTCGTTGCCATGCGGATCGACCTCGTGACGACCAACTCCCTGATGGGTACGGAAATGTACAACTCGCTGATGACGAGCCACGGGATCACAATGCTGTTTCTGTTCGGAACGCCGATTATTGCAGCATTTGCCAACTATCTGATTCCACTGATTATTGGGGCCGACGACATGGCGTTCCCACGGATTAACGCGATTGCCTTTTGGCTGCTACCGCCGGCGGCACTCCTGATCTGGGCGGGCTTTTTCGCCTACCCGCTGGGCTGGTTCGGCCCGGCCCAGACTGCCTGGACGATGTACACGCCACTGTCGGCTGGCGTCGGTGGTGATGCGGTTGGTGGTGCGGGCGTCGATATGATGCTGCTCGGACTCCATCTGTCGGGTGTCGCCGCTACCATGGGGGCGATCAACTTCATTGCGACTATCTTCACCCAGCGTGGCGAGGAGGTCACCTGGGCGAACCTCGATATTTTCTCCTGGACGATTCTCACCCAGTCGGGACTCATCCTCTTTGCGTTCCCGCTTTTGGGGAGTGCGCTTGTGATGCTGCTGGCCGACCGGAACTTCGGAACCGCCTTTTTCCTCACTGACGGCGGGTCGCTGCTGTGGCAACACCTGTTTTGGTTCTTTGGTCATCCAGAAGTCTACATTCTCGTTTTGCCGATGATGGGAATTGTTTCCTACGTCTTGCCGCGGTTTGCGGGCCGACAGCTCTTTGGATTCAAGTTCGTTGTTTACTCGACCCTGGCGATTGGTGTGTTGTCGTTCGGTGTCTGGGCCCACCACATGTTCGCTACGGGCATTGACCCACGCCTTCGGGCTTCCTTTATGGCAGTCTCGATGGCGATTGCGATTCCTTCGGCAGTCAAGACGTTCAACTGGATTACGACGCTGTGGAACGGCCGGATTCGTCTTACGACGCCCATGCTGTTTTGTATTGGCTTCGTTTCGAACTTCATCATCGGCGGCGTCACTGGGGTCTTTCTGGCATCGATCCCGGTTGACCTCGTCCTCCACGATACGTACTACGTCGTCGGGCACTTCCATTACATCGTGATGGGGGCAATCGCGTTTGCCGGTTTTGCAGGTATCTACTACTGGTTCCCGCTCGTCACTGGACGGATGTATCAAGCCAGCCTCGGGAAAGCCCACTTCTGGCTGTCGATGATCGGTACGAACATCACCTTCTTTGCGATGATTCTGCTGGGCTACGGCGGCATGCCACGACGGTACGCCACCTACCTCCCGCAGTTTGCCAGCCTCAATCAGATCGCCACCGTTGGTGCACTGATTATCTTTGTCGGCCAACTCATCTGGGTCTGGAACATGGTCACCTCTTGGTTCGAGGGCAAACGCGTCGAAAGCGGCGACCCATGGGACCTCGAGAAAGACGGCGTCAACACTGTCGAATGGCAGTGGTTCAACCGAAAACTCGAAACCCAACTGGCAACTGACGGCGGCGAGGAAAGCGAGGAGGTTGCTACTGATGGCGGCCAGTCCTCGACAGCAGAAAGCAACGACGAGTAATCGACGCGCCTGTTTTTGCGGATGGCTCTCAGCGTGTACTGGCTGAAAAAAATATACGCGCACGAGTGGTCTATCGCTCACGGTGTTTCCGGTGGATACGAATCGGGTAGGGGGCCTGCGGCTCCGAACTGGGGGACGGTTCGGTTCGCACTACCCGAAAGAACAGACACCTCAAGGTGTGTTGTCTTGCACTCAAACTATCCTTTTCATTAACCGAGTGACAGCCACTCGAACCAACCGTTGCCTACATTACCAGGACGATACCCGTCACGAACATCATGAGGGCAATACCGCCCAGTACGATCCCCAGCAGGTCTCTGTCGTCCATACCACCGCTTCGAGAGGGGTCTGCAAAACACCGTCGGTCGAGGGTCGAAACCCCTAATTTGATGCCACCACATCGTTGGATTGTGTCTTCAGGACTTCGAGGCCAGCGCGTTGTCGTCGGACTGTACTGTATCATTGTGGCCTTTAGCGGCGTCGCTGGCTATCTGGCAGCAACCGTCGTCGGTGAAATCGACGCCCCGCAGTTTTTGTTTCTCATCGAGTTTCCCGCAACACCGCTGGGGCTGGCGGCCTACGGCGCGTTGACAATTGGTCTGATTCTCGGTGTGCTGCTTGTGTCGGTGAAAGTCGTCTCCGAGCGCGTCGACGATGCCTCGCCCGGTCTCGACGACCCAGGCGACGATACGTAATTCCTCGAGGAAGTATACAGCCGTCAGCGTACTCACGTAGCTGTCTGCTCTAAATTGTAATACTGTATTGTAAACCGAGTTCTGAGGTACATTCGTCAACGTAAATCGGGATATGCCTAGATATTAGTGTATGGTAATGGTATACAACCTCATGGATTTCCCATCACCAACCGCCGCCGACTCACTCGAGATCACTCCGTCTGTGATTGCTGGCGGCTTTGCCTTTGTTGAGCGAGACACTCGGCTGTATATCGATACAGACAGCCACGAGCGTGGCTCGAGAGGCGCGTTCTATCCTGCCTACACGGACGACAGCCATACCGATCGGCATGGCTTTTTCTGTGGGGCCTGCCAGAGTGCCGCCGTCGGCATGGATACGATGGGTCGGCTCGCCTGTTCGGACTGTGGGAACGAACGCAAGCCGACACAGTGGGATGCTGCGTATTTGTAGGTAGTTCTCAAAACGTGGATTTATATCGCTGTCGTCACGACCTGACGGTATGGCAGACGGGCGTGTCCTCGCGGTCGCCGGCGCAAAAGGTGGTGTCGGAAAAACTACCACCGCAGTCAACCTTGGTGTTGCACTTGCGGATGCTGGCCAGACGGTCGCTGTCGTCGAGATGGATCTGGCGATGGCCAACGTCGTCGATTTCTTGCAGTTCGAGCCCAACCGAACGCTCCACGACGTACTTTCTGGAACGGTGACGACCACCGACGCTCTCTATGCGGTCGACGAACGGTTCCATGTCCTTCCTGCGGGCACTGAACTCGCAGATTTCAATGCGATCAACGTCGCCGCGCTTGCACCCGTGGTCAGAAGCCTGCGGCCGGCTTACGACTGGGTGATTCTCGATACGGCAGCCGGTGTGAGCCCCGAGACGATCTATCCACTTCGAATCGCCGACGAAGTGCTTATTATCTCGACGCCGCGGGTGGCTTCGATCCGAGATGCAAAAAAGACAATCGAACTGGCCGACCGAGTCAACGGTACCGTCGGCGGTGTCATTTTTGTCCGATCTGGTTCAGGGAAAGCCCCGCCACCGGAACGACTGGCGAGTTTTCTCGGTACAGAACTCATCGGCTCGGTGCCCGACGATCCAACCGTCGCCAAAGCCCAAGATATGAGTCAACCCGTCTCGACGTACGACCCTGAAAGTCCGGCCGCCAACGCCTACCAGAAGGTTGCCGACTCGCTTATCCTGTCGGCTCCGGATCACGATGACGCCGACGAGGTGTTGGGTACTGGCGGCGTGAGCGACCTCCAAAACGCCGAGCAAATCGCTGAATCGGCCGCCAGTGCTGATCCTGATAATCTCGATGGGAAAACCCGACCACTCGAGGGCGACGAACTCGATACCGGCGAGGCCGACGACGGCGGCTTCGAGTTCGTCAAACGCAAAGGCGATTCGTCGTAGTTCGTCACATCGAATTGTGGTCTGGTCTGGTTGTGTCGACGACCAACACGGGGATAGAGGTTTTTTTGATCACCCGCTGTGTGGTACTCCCCAAAAGGAGTCGGCTGATACCACTGTGGCCGCGTGAACCCATCACGATCAGATCGATATCGTTCATCCGGGCGTAGTTGATAATCTCGGTGTGAGGCCGTCCGGCTCTGATCGATTGGGTAGCCTCGATGCCGGCCTCGTTGGCTGTCGCTACGACATCATGTGTGGCGTTTTTGCCTCGAGTGGACGCCTCGGGGTGTTCGTCCAGTTGTCCGGCCTCGAGTTGCTTGATCGTCTTGGAGGGAACGGCATGTGCCATTGCATCAGTATCGATTACATGCAGTGTGTGGATCTGTCCCTCACAGAGGTCTGCGAGGTCGACTGCGTGGCTACTTGCGGTTCTGGCAGCGGCGCTGCCATCTGTCGGAACGAGAATGTTTTGATACATACGGGCTCCGGAGTCAGAACAAAGGGTGGCCGAGACGTAGGGTTACTCACCAGATACTGTCCGAAACATACAGATCTACAACACCGTCGGTCGACGAGCGTATCATTGTTACCGGCTTGTCGCTGCCTCGAGTGACATGAAAAACCCGAAGTAGGCGGGAACACCGGCGAGCAAACACAAATATAACGCCCACCACGGCGCGCTCACGAAGACGAAATCGAACAACAGCGAGACAACTGCAACCCAGACGACCGCGAACAGTAAATCGTAGACCATCCCCTGTTTATGCTGTTGGGCATGCTCACGGAGTCGCTCAAGAAGGCTCATCGGAGTCGCTCCGGGTCGTGATCTCGTGGGTCGTTCATATCGGATCTCCTGTCGAGTCGTGGTTGGTTGTGTGCCAAAACAGGAGTGGGTCCAGTTTCACTCCTCGATGCGTTCGTAATCGATTACGAGCACGGGGACATGGGTCGACCGAAGCGTTCGTTCGGTAACACTCCCGAGCAGCGCCCGCCGGACACCCGAACGGCCGTGGCTACCCATCACGATGAGGTCGGTATCGTTTTCGGCGGCGTACTCGGCGATGACCGAATGGGGTCGACCGCCCGCGTGGCGTTCGACTGCCTGCAGGCCGAGGGCTTCGGCCTGCTGTTTCACGTATCCGGTTGCTTCCTCGGCATCTTCGCGGAGCTCAGACATGCCCTGAAAGTTACCCTGGCGGATCCGGTCGACCTGTTCGGTGCCCAAACTGTAGTTGACTGCCTCGACGTCGGCGACGAACAGTGCGTGAACCTCCGCACCATACTTGTCGGCGAGGTCGATGGCATGGTCGACGGCTGCGTTGGCGACTCTACTTCCGTCAGTCGGAACGAGTATGCGTTCGTACATTGGTTAATCGTCTGCGGGTGGTGTCTTGTGGGTTTTTTCGGCGACGATATCTGCTGCGGTCTTGTCTTTTGGCATTGGATCGGGACTGTGGCACTGCCGAACCATCATCTTTGTCCGCTCGGGTGGTTCGTCGGTCACAATCGAAACCACGATCATGATTGCCAACACGAGTGGCGTCGCAACGAGTGCCGAGCCGATTGCGGGCATCCAGGTCGTCAGAAGTTCGATTCCCCAGCCGTCACCGCCGTTGACGAGCCCGAAGTTGCCCTCGTTGAGCATTGGGATGAACCAGAGTACAAGCCCTGAAACCATCCCGGCGAGCGCGCCTTGGCGGTTGGCGTTCTCCCACCACAATCCGAGGAAGAACATCGGGAACAACACGATTGCGGCCAGCGAGAACGCAAAGCCGACCAGTGCTGCAATCGGTTGTTGGGGATCAAGCGCGAAGATGATCGTCAACACGCCGATTGCAATAATGCTGAGCCGACCGACAAGCACCTGCTGGCGCTGGGTTGCGTCTTCGTTGATGATGTTGGCATAGATATCGTGAGAGATGGCCGACGAAGCGGCGATGAACAGCCCTGCAGTTGTTGCGACGGCGGCAGCGATTCCGCCGGCAGCCACCAGCCCAACGAGCCAGGTGGGAAGCCCAGCCAACTGTGTGGCCAATACGACGATTACGTCGCCTGCGGCGCCCGTCATGCCGGGATCACCGTACACCGCGCCGATCTGGTCGCCGTACAAGGCAGTGCCGAACGCTGCAAACGCCGGTGCACTGAGATACAGCAGACAGATGAAAAACAGTCCCCACGTACACGACCAGCGAGCGACCCGTTCGTTTTGGACCGTATAGAATCGAACCAACACGTGCGGCAGCCCACAAGTGCCAAATACGAGGCTGAAACAGGTTGCAATCCACAGGTAGTAGCTTCCACCCGCGAACGGATCAGAGAACTCCGCGCTGAGGTCGTTTATCAGCATCCCGTATTCAATCTGCGGCAACACCGTCGAATATCCCGCCGACCAGCCGGTGACAAGCAACCCAGCAAGGAACGCAACAATGAGGATGGTGTACTGCAGAACCATGTTTTTCGTTGCACCTAACATCCCCGAGAGCGCCAAGTAGCCAATGGTAATGAGCATAAACAGTGTCATCATGGCCTGGTAGGCGCTGAGTCCGCCCAGTGGGACGACGGCGGTAATGTCGCCAAGAACGTACATACCGACCAACCCCATCCCGCGGGCCTGTCCGAGTGCGTAGACGAAGCCGATGAGAAACGTCGTGACCGCAGCCAGTGCGCGTGCCGCGTCGGAATTAAACCGGTCGCCAACGAAGTCCGGCGCGGTGTATTTGCCGAAGCGACGCATCTGGGCGGCCATAAAGATGAGCAGGATAAAGTAGCCAGTCGTCCAGCCGACGACGTAGGCCAGCCCGTAGACGCCCGATAGGGCGATCACTGCTGCCATCCCGAGATAAGAGGCCGCGGACATCCAGTTTGCGCCGATAGCCATCCCGTTTTCGACGTTGCCAATCGAGCGGCCGGCAACCCACATATCCCCGGTGTTGGCGACTTTGTAGAGGTATCCAACGCCAAGGAACAGCAGCATCATACCGACGACAGTCACACCGGGAATGAGTTTGAATGAAATGTCGAGACCCTCCGGAAGCAACTCCTCTGATTGAGCCACAACCGGTGTCGCCGACAGGAGCCCGATCAACATTACTCGAGGCCTCCGTCAGCCGTCGCAATCTCCTCGCTTGCGGTTTCGGTAGTGGTCTCCATCTGTTCGATGCGCATCTGTTCGATACCGTACTTTTCGTCGAGCTGGTCGCGCTTGCGGGCATACCATACCGAAAGCAGCAGTGCTGCGCTTGGCGCACCAATCGCGATCAGAAAGTAGTGCAGTGGGAACCCGATGGCTGGCATCGTTGTGGTCATCAGGTCTGGAGCGATGCGTGTCGCCGTAATCGGACCGAACGTCGTGACGGTCCAAACCGCAAACCCGAGCCAAATGATTTGCAGATGATCCCGCATGAACGGGGTTGCTGGCTTCAATAAGTTGATTTCGACGTCGAGATAATCGATCTGTTGTTCTTTTTCGACATCAGTTAGTTCGCCGTCTGTGTCTCTGCTATCGGACACCTCGGATGAATGTTCGTGAGTGTCAGTATCTCGCATGG
>LKML01000115.1 GCA_001563795.1 Haloferacaceae archaeon B1-Br10_E2g22
ATGTGGATGAACCTCACCTGGGTACAGGGTGAGTCAGATATCAATTTCGCCTATGAAAACATCACCATGGAGTTCAACTTTCCCGCACGGAGAGGCCGACAGATACAAACAACACACGTTGACAACTTCTTTACTGGATTCAATGATGACGAACATGAACTCATTCATGCTTCGACCCGCGCACCTCCGTCTGCAGGAGCGATTCCGGACGCACAAGGAAGTCGTATCGCAGGAACCGATACGGTTGGATCAACGACAGTCGACCGTGAGGTGGCCGTCGCGAAATCGGTACCTAATCTGCCCCATCAAAGCCTATCAGGCGCTATTGATGAGTTCTTATCTGGAATGTGGGTGCAGAAATCAGTAAATCTCCCCGGAGAAATAAAAAGAAAAACAGTAAAAATCGGAACCCACGCGACTGAGAATTATACATCAAAATTAAGTGACACTGATGGCCCAACGCATGGCCACAAGACTCGCCGAACACACGACGCCCAAGAAGTATCACTTTATGATTTCGAGGAACTGAATTGGCAGAGTGACAATGTCATACTCTCAGCAACGGTCGATTACATGCCGACGCTTCTCAGAGACCATGGGCGTCCAAGTTACTGGCCAGACGAGACATCTGCTCGTCTTACCGGCATTTCCGATGATTACGACAAAATCGGGTATGAAGTCGCTATTGGAAACGGAATCGTCGAAGTGTATCTCAACCTGACGTGGCTTGAAGTCGAATAACGGCCCGGAATCGCTACACACCAGCCATGAACTGTTGTCAGAATGTTACTTTTTTCCACACAGTGCAACTAGAAATAAATATAATACAACGGAGAATTATTCCACATCTGGGTGAGTAGCAAAACTGTGTCAAAATCACTATGTGCAGAACTTGGCGGCAAACCCGTCATTGAGTCCGTCGTTCATGATTTCTACCAGATGGTCTACTACGACCACCAACTGCAGGCGTATTTCGAGACAACGGATATGGACGCACTCAGAGCCCACCAAACCGAGTTTCTCAGTATGGTTACCGGCGGTCCCACAGACTATTCGGGCCGCGACATGGAGCGTGCACACGCCGAGTTGGACATCACAACACAGGATTTCGAGTTGGTTGTCTCGTATTTGGAGCGTGCCCTCGAGCAGAACGATATCTCAGAGGCCCACCGAGAGACGATTCTCTCGGCAGTCGAAGCGTATGAAGACGCTATTGTCAGCCAGTAGTCAGCTCAGTCTTATCGGTGATTTGACGGCACTGTCTGGCCGACCGGAAAGCTACCCGGACACCGTTTGAGTAGTCGATCGGCGAAACAGCAATATACATTGCGCCGAGACGATAGCAAGATGCGAGTCTCGGAACTGATGAGCCGGGAGTTGGTGACTGTTCCGGTCGGAGCGACGATGAAAGGTGCTGCCGGCCAGATGCTACACAACGATGTCGGCAGCGTCATCGTGCTCAACAACGACACACCCGCCGGGATCATCACGGAGATGGATGCCCTCAGGGTGGGCTACGCCACAAACCAGCCCTTCGAAAATGTCCCTGTTCGGAAAGTAATGAGTCGACCAGTAAAAACAATCGAGCCGAACAAAACCATCCGGACAGCAATTGGCCGAATGCGACACGAGGGTGTGAAAAAACTGCCCGTCGTCTCTGGGTTCGACCTTGTTGGGATGATTACGATGTCGGATATCATCTTCAATCACGGCGAGCTACTCAACGAAGCTCGGAAACTCGAGGCGGGCCACGGCACCCGAGACCCCGATGAATGGCGAGGCGGTTAGGGTTCCAGACGAACCCGCGCTGTTCGGCTCGAGACCGCATGCAGGCCGCCGAAGAATTCACCCTACACTGTGCAAGACTGACCAGCAGCCGACGAAACCCGTAAGTGACTACCGGCCCCATTATCCGGTATGTCCCTCGAGTCCCGCGTTGTCGCTGTTGGCCGACGGATTGGGGCCTCACCGTTGTGGACTGGACTCGTCATAACGCTGTTTTTCATTTTACCGACACTAGTTATCCCGTTCATTGAGCTGTGGGTCTCAGCACTGCTTGCAGTCCTCATCGGCCCACCAATCGTAGTGGGCTGTTTTTTGCTGTATGGCATCTATCGGCGGTTCACTGGCTTGTTCGGAACCGACGACGAATCCGAACCGGACACAGCGGCCGAAGACGACCCTATCGAACGACTCAAACAACGGTATGCCAACGGTGAGATCGATGATGCAACCTTCGAGCGACATCTCGAGATGATCATGCGATCCGAGGCAGTAGACGAACGCGAACCGACGCCGGAACGAATCCGTAACAGATGAAAAGCTACAGTACGCTCAAGGCTTCCTGGTTGCCCTTCGGGACGGTCGAGCGCAACTCATCGTACAGATACAGTCCAACCCCGACGGGCACCCAATCGCCCGCCAGTTCGTGAGTAGCGATCAGATACCCCCAGTCGCCGTCCCATGCAGGGAGTTCCTGGTCGTTGCCCTGGGCGAAGTGGGCGGCCTCGTCGGCCGATAGCTTGATCACGTTTTTGTTCGCGTGGTGGCCGAAGCGCTGGACGGCGCTGTGAGTTGGTTTCCAGTGTTCTTGGCGGGTTCGCAGGACAGTCATTCCCAACCCCTCGATCCGAATCGGCGTTGGTGCATCCTCCGCAAAAATCCAGATTTTTCCCTTGCCCTTTTCCCAGAATGTGTAGGGCTCAAAAACTGAGGAGTCGATGCCAAACCGCTCGTCGAAGAACTCGAGAACCTCTTGTCGAGAGACACGGCCTTCGACCGTACGGTCGGCGGGCGTTGCTGGCAGTCGACCGAACTGCTGGCCGACGTTGCTTTTGAGGTCGGTCTCCGAATCGCTCATGCTGTCACCTCGAGTTTCGCACAGTAGAACCCACCCGTGTCGTTGAGATGCGGGTAGATCCGGTGGGTCTGTTCGACGCGGCTGTCGTAGGTTTCGTCTTCCCATTCGGTGACACCCCGAACAGACTCAAGAGGACAATCGAAGGTGGCGATATCACAGTCTTCGGTCTCGAGGACGTGGTCAACTACGGCCTCGTTTTCTTCGGGCGCAAACGTACAGGTCGAATACACAACCGTCCCACCGGGGCGGGTCGCCTGAATCGCCCGTGAAAGAATACCTTTCTGGATGGCGGCAACGCTGTGGACGTGCTCGAGTGTCCACTGCTCGAGGGTATCTGGGTTCTTTCGAATTGTTCCTTCACACGAACAGGGGGCATCGACAATCGCACGGTCGAACGCTTCGAAGCCGAACGGTTTCAGCGAGAAGTTTCGACCGTCCTGTTTGGTGACCGCGAGGTTCGTCACACCCAATCGCTCGGCGTTGTGCCGGAGCGCCGAGAGCCGACCCAGGTTGTTGTCGTTGCCAACGACAATACCAGTGTCGTCCATCATTGCCGACAGTTGGGTGGTTTTGCTCCCCGGTGCCGCACAGCTGTCCCAAATTCGCTCGCCAGGTTGCGGATCGAGTGCGATCGCTGGGAGTGCTGAGACCTCCTCTTGACCGTGGAGCCAGCCGTGAAAATAGGGCCATGATGTTCCAGGGCCGCGTTCGTCAAGCCGCAGGATGTGAGGGTTCCAATCGACAGTCTCGTAGCCGACACCCTCCTCGTCGAGTGCCTGTTTGGCACGCTCGGGAGTCGCGTTGATTGTATTGACCCGGACAACCGAGGGCAGCGGTCGCTTGCAGGCCGCAAAAAACGCCGTGCGGTCTTCGACGAGCGGGGCATACCGCTCTAATGGATTCATGCGGTGGCTTGCTCGGCGGTCGGTTTGTCCGTTTCGGAGTGGTTGTCGATACTGTCTCGAGGCGTCTCACAGACTGTAGTGGTAAGAACCTATTTCTGAACCCTTAAGCCGCCGAAGCCACACTCACGTGGTATGAGCGATGATCCAACAGCGGTCGAGGAATCGACTGCCGAAGCAGCCGACGACGAGGCTGAGACCTCGAGTACGTTCGATCCGGCCGTCGAGACGTTGCTCGCCGAACTCGAGGACGACGAGTTGCTCGAGACAGCACGTGACCTCGGCGAACGGTTCACCCAACTGGAAGCCGACCTCGAAGAAACAACCACTGAGCTCAAAGAACGCACCGAGGAACTCGAAGACGTAACAGATAAACTCGCACACTCTCGAGCGGATTTCCAGAACTACAAAAAACGGATGGAACAACGGCGAAACCAAAGTGAGAAGTTGGCTGTCGCAGATCTCATAACGAAATTTTCGACGGTTCGGAATAATCTGGTTCGGGCCCTCGAGCAGGACGAAAATGCAGACATTCGGCCAGGAGTCGAATCCACACTCTCGGAGTTCGATTCGATTCTCGAAGGCGAAGATGTTTCGATTATTTCTCCGACAGTCGGCCAAGAGGTCGATCCAAACCGTCATGAGGTGATGATGCGGGTCGAAAGCGACCAGCCAGCAGGCACCATCGCAGAAGTCTATCAGGACGGCTATGCGCTCGACGACCGGATTTTGCAGGCTGCCCAAGTGACAGTTAGCCAAGAATAACCCGACGGGTCGGTTGTATTGCGGTCATACTAAAGGTATCGAGCAGGCCACTACTTCGAAACCAAAAATCGCCAGACTGCGCCGGGGTCGATGTTGGCTGTGTGCCGTAGTATCTAGTAACCTTTAACCGAGACAAGCCGGTATTTGAGCCCAAGATGGCTAGTGAGAAGATTCTCGGTATTGACCTTGGTACCACGAACAGCGCGTTTGCGATTATGGAGGGCGGAGAGCCCGAAATCATCGTTAACTCGGAGGGCAACCGAACGACTCCTTCAGTTGTTGCCTTTTCGGATGACGACGAGCGACTCGTCGGCAAACCCGCAAAAAACCAGGCCGTACAGAACCCCGACAAAACAATCCAGTCGATCAAGCGCCATATGGGCCAAGAAGACTACGAAGTCGAAATCGACGGCGAGAGCTATACGCCCGAACAGATTTCGGCAATGATCCTCCAGAAAATCAAACGCGACGCCGAAGAGTATCTCGGCCACGACGTCGAAAAGGCCGTCATTACGGTGCCTGCGTACTTCAACGACAAACAGCGACAGGCAACGAAAAACGCAGGGAAAATCGCTGATCTCGAGGTCGAACGAATCGTCAACGAACCCACAGCGGCCTCGATGGCCTACGGGCTTGATGATGAATCCGATCAAACAGTTCTCGTCTACGACCTGGGTGGCGGAACGTTCGACGTGAGCGTCCTCGAGTTGGGCGGCGGCGTCTACGACGTTGTCGCTACAAACGGTGACAACGACCTCGGTGGCGACGACTGGGACGATGCGATCATCGACCATCTCGCCGAGGAGTTCGAAAACAACCACGGCATTGACCTCCGCGAAGACCGACAGGCCCTCCAGCGGCTCAAAGAGGCCGCCGAAGAGGCCAAAGTCGAACTCTCCTCGCGCAAGGAGGCCAAAATCAATCTCCCGTTTATCACTGCAACTGATTCGGGGCCGGTACATCTCGAGACGTCGATCACGCGAGCGACGTTTGAGAAGCTCACCGCTGATCTGATCGACCGCACAGTTGCACCGACCGAGCAAGCGATCGAAGACGCCGGTATTTCCGACAGTGACATTGATGAGGTTATTCTCGTCGGTGGCTCGACCCGGATGCCACAAGTAGCCGAAAAAGTCGAAGAAATCATCGGCCAAGAACCGAAAAAGAACGTCAACCCCGACGAAGCCGTCGCACTCGGTGCGGCGATTCAGGGTGGTGTCCTCGCCGGGGACGTCGACGACATCGTCCTGTTGGACGTCACACCACTCAGCCTCGGAATCGAGGTCAAAGGTGGGCTCTTCGAGCGACTTATTGACAAGAACACGACGATCCCAACGGACGCCTCGAAGGTCTTTACGACTGCTGCGGACAACCAGACTTCCGTGCAGGTTCGTGTCTTCCAGGGCGAACGCGAAATCGCCAACGAGAACGAACTGCTCGGTGAGTTCATGTTGAGTGGCATCCCGCCGTCACCTGCAGGAATGCCACAGATCGAAGTCGAGTTCTCGATTGACGCTGACGGTATTGTCAACGTCTCGGCCGAAGACCAAGGTTCGGGCAACGCCGAGTCGATTACAATCGAAGGTGGCGCAGGCCTCTCGGATGAGGAAGTCGAAAAGATGCAGGAAGAAGCCGAAAAACACGCCGAAGAAGACCAAGCTCGCCGCGAAGCCATCGAGGCCCGCAACGACGCCGAAGGCGCTGTCCAGCGTGCCGAATCGCTACTCGAGGAGAACGAAGAGGCCATCGACGAAGAGCTTGAAGCCGACATTCGGGATGCAATCGACGATGTCGAGGACGTACTCGAAGACGAAGACGCCGAAACCGACAAGCTCCAACAGGTCACCGAAACACTCTCCGAACAGCTCCAAGAGATCGGCAAACAGATGTATCAACAACAGGCCCAACAGGCCCAGGCCGGCCCCGGCGGAGCTGGTGCAGCCGGCGGTGCAGGTCCTGAGGGTGGCTTCGATCCGGGCGCTGAGCGAGCAACCGGCGAGGGTGACGAATACGTCGACGCCGACTTCGAAGACGCTGAGGAATCAGATCAGTAGCTCCGATTCCGGTGCCAACCAGAACGCCTTGCGTTGTGGTGAGGCTGATGCGGACGAAAACAACAACTAGAGCCTCCTGATCCGATTGACAATCACGGCACTTTACGTACGGATTGTACGCGACAGCAGCTACAGGCTCGCTCGATGATTCCGTTGGACTGACTGTCGTGTAGTATCCCGTTTTCCACTGACTGCACAGACACTGATAGATCACACACTGGGTGGTTCGTCCGTTCTTTAGGGCCTGCGGCCGAATCC
>LKML01000116.1 GCA_001563795.1 Haloferacaceae archaeon B1-Br10_E2g22
CCGACAGGGCCCATAGATTAAACTCTCACCCATCTTCGTGTTGTACTCTCTTGCGGTCACCCGAAATCCTTAGTCAAAACTGTTTTGTCGACCTACAACTCACTCAATATTTGTACTCACTCGAGTCCAACTCAAGTGCAGCATAAAACGCCTGGTCGATGTTGTTTCGCTCAGCAACCCACACCTCGAAACCGTCTCGAGTCTCGGGATACGCCTCGTAGTGGGCCTGATATTTGGCGACGAACTTCCGGGTTGTGGCCAACTCGAGGACGGCTTCGGAGAGTTCTCTCACAGTGACTCCGAGTTCCCCGAACAGCCCACGACTGTAGGCCGAAAGGAAGTTCCGGGCAACGCCGGTGCCGACCTGCAGTTTGCTTGCAAGTGTGTCGACTTCCGTACTCGTGCCGACGATCTCGCGGAGTTCCTTTTCGGGCAACAGTGCGATCAGCGCCCGAAGCATGTTCGGTTCGAGTTTGCTTGCTGCAACATTGTAGGCATCCCACGCCGCCAGTTTCGCCGCCTCGCCGTGCTCGAGATACAGCCAGCGGTTATGCTCCCAGAGCCCGTCCTCAGAGAGATCGTCGTTTTGAACCGCCAGTGCTGCCGCCCGACCAGCGGAGTACCCCGAGTACGCTGCCCCGCGAATCCCCTTGCCGGTGATCGGATGGGTGGTTCCGGCCGCACCGCCGGCAGTGACATATCCTGGTGCAACCATCGAATCCAGTGGTCGCCGCAGCGCGATCGCAGAGCCAAGTTTGTTGCCGCGGCCGAACCGCTCGGCAACGTTCGCACCCTGATACTCCGGTCGATCCTTGATATCACGGCCCAAGCGATCTGCCAGCGGAATCGGATCTTTATTCATCTGAAAGCCCAACCCAACGTTGATCTCGGTCGGTGTTCGGGGGAAATACCAGATGTAGCCCATCTCCTCTAGTGGTTTGCCGACGATGGCGTTGTGATACTCAACGGGCTCGGTGGTCTCGATAATCTCGCGGTACGCCGAGCCAAAATGCGTGTAGTGTGGCACCTCAAAGGTCGGCTTGCCGACCGTATCGAGCGCCTCGAAGTCGACCAGATCCTGGATAATCGATTGGGCACCGGCGGTGTCGATCAGAACCTTCGATTCATACGTGACTGTCTCACCGTTTCGGATCGCTTTCACGCCAGTGACTCGCCCGTTTTGAGTGACTTCATTGACGACTGTATCGAAATGAATCTCAACTCCAAGGTCTGCGGTCTGCTCGAGTAGATGCTGACCAAACGCATAGCGGTTGATGACGTTGCTGCCGTTGCTGTACGGCAGGACTTTTCGAACATCGAGTTCTTCGTCCCAGTATTCGATCTGGTCGATGTTCGAATCCATCAGGACGCTTTCGTCGTCCGCGATGGCGTCCATATCGATCGGCCCTGGATACTTTTCGGGATCGCGCGGGCTTTTGATCGCATCTCCGCAGGCGATAAACCCTGCTTCCTCGTGTGGTTTGCGCTCTAATTGGACAACGTCGACTCCCTCGGCGGCGGCTGTCGCTGCCGCAAAGCAGCCGGAGAGCCCACCCCCGACAACAACCACATCGTACGTATTAGTCCCCATTTGCTACTACGTGTTGTTGGGAAATGGGGAAGGTAACTCTTGCTCTTGTCGTGAACCAACAACTGACCGCCGCTTAGTGGTAACTCAGTAAACCGAGTTCAGTGGCCGACGACCAACACCGCAAACGCAGTAAGAACCGAACCATGCAATCCCCTAGATTCTATACTGATCGCCGACAAGAAAGGGTATGGGTATCGCAAAACACACCGTCAACGGAGTCGTCTCGCTTGTAATCAGCGTCGCCATTACAGTTTATTTCGCCGAAGACGGCGAGAGCTACAGCCTCTCGGATGTCGCGCTGTCGGTGGCTATCTCGGCGTTCCTCTCGGGGTTCTTCACGAGCTACTTCGCCAAAGACGATTAATCCAACGACGCTTCGACCGACTTTTCGACATCGTCGGTGAACTGCAACAACCCTGTTGCAAGGCGTTTTATTCGCGTTGCTGTGGCTGCGGTCTCACCTTCTGTGGTTTCGCCGAGTTCGGTTGCGAGTTCGACAATCTCACTGAGGTCTTCTTGTCGCTGGAGTTCACCGGTAACGTCAGTATAAATCGCAAATCCGCATTTGTCGCCTGTTGGAATCCCACGGTACAAAAACGTCTTTTGGCCCTCTGTCGTGGTACGTTCGACAAACGCGACGTTCGTCCGCCCGTCGGCGGTTCGCTCGTCGAACTGCTGGGCTTCGGCCTGTTTGTCTGTGGGGACGATCAACTCGTTGAGTGGCAGTCCGATCACCCGTTTCATATCTGGGCTAAAGATGTCTCGAAACGCGTGATTAGCGTCGACGATTATCGGCTCGCCGTTGTCGATTTCGAACTCGACGACCGCGTCGTCGATTTCATGAAAGATCTGGCCGAACTGCGTCGTCAGCGGCTGGTTGTCCGTGCTCACTGCGTTTCAGCCTCCTCGTTGCTGTGAGTCGACCCACAGAACGGTTGACTGGCGGTCGCTCAGTATGGCGGAGGCGGAATTTGACTGGCAAATTGTACACATAGTCGCTACTTTCCTACCAGGTTTTAACTCGTCAACTGGTAAAAGGCTTTATTCACGAATGTTATCCGAGTATCTGCGTTTACAACACAACATACCTGTCTCGAGCGGAGGGCGGTTCGCCACTGGCAGTTGCCAACTCGCACACAGCCGAGCGTTCAGTGCTTGTGGCCCGTCCGGCGAACCACGGCCAATCAGTCGACCAGCGCGGCGGCGACCTTCTCGATTGGATGTGGTGGTTTGCCGTACTGTTTTTCGTAGTCGGCCAACTGCGAGCGACACGATGTGCCGGGTGCAACCACTTCTTGGGCCGGTGATGCTTCGACAGCGTCGAACAGCATACGGCCGATGGCCTGGCTCATCGAGTAGTGTTCGGCTTCATACCCAAAGGAGCCAGCCATTCCACAGCAGGAAGTATCCAAGACGTCGACTTCGTAGCCCGTCCGGCGAAGAACGCCAACCGCGTGGTGGTCTCGGCTTGCTGCGGTCTGATGGCAATGGCCGTGATACGAGACCGTCTCGCCGCCTTCGGCGTCCATCTGTTCGTCAAGCCGGAACGTATCGATGTACTCCATGATACTGTAGGTGTTGGCTGCGACGGTTTCGACATCGTCACCGGCCAGCAAGTCGAGATAATCCTCCTGGTACATCACCGCATCCGAGGGTTCGACGCTAACGATATCCCATCCATCTTCGATTCGTGTGACGAGCGCATTGACGTTGTCCTCGGCGGTCGCTCGTGAGTGATCAACCATAGCCTTCGAGTGGGCTGGCCTGCCGCTGTCGGTCACTTCCTTGGAGATCTCGACGTAAACACCCGCGGCCTCGAGTGCGTGGACGGCGGCTTTGCCAACCGCAGGCTGGGTGTAGTTGGTGTATGGGTCAGCAAGCACCAGGGCCTTGCGGTCGGCTTCGTGTTCAGCCACTGCGGGCGTCCTCGAGTTGTCCCATTTCTGGAGTGTGTTTCGTGTAAACGTTGGCAACTTGCGTTCACGGGCGATACCGAGGGTTTTTTCCATCACTAAGCTGCTTCCTGGAATCTTCGTTGCAACGTTTGACAGTGGTGCGAACGTGCTGCCGAGGCTGTAGAGTGTCTCGACGTTGGCAAACAGTTTGTCGCGGAACGGAATCCCCTCACGCTGGTGGTACTCGTGTTTGACTTCTGTTTTGAGTTTGGCGAGATCGACACCGCTCGGACAGTCGCGTTTGCAGCCTTTACAGCCAATACAGAGATCCAGTACTTCGTGAATGAACTCGTCTTCGAAGACGTCTTCGGGGAGGTCTCCACTCATCGACCGCCGGAGCATGTTGGCACGGCCGCGTGTCGAGGTGATCTCTTCGTTTTCGGTCGCCCGATAGGTTGGACACATAATCGACCCCGTCGTATCCTGGTGGCCCTCACAGCCCGCACAGCCGTGACAGAGTTCGGTCATTCCCTGAAAGCCGTTTTCGTTAGCCCACTGGAGCGTCGGCTCGAAGCCCGCATCGAACGTATATTCCGAGTCGTACCGCAGATTCTCGGTTGGGTCGAAATCGCCGCTGACGTTACCCGGATTCAACAGTCCCTGTGGATCGAAGGCGGCTTTGAGATCTTCGAACGCACCCCAGATCTCATCGCCGTACAGTTTTTTGTTCCAGGTCGTTCGAGCGCGACCGTCACCGTGTTCGCCCGAGACTGACCCGCCGTATTCGATGACGAGATCCGTGATGGCATCCGAGATCTCAAACATTGTCTCGACGCCGTCGTCGGCTTTGAGGTTGAGCAGTGGCCGAATATGTAGCACGCCTGGGCCAGCGTGAGCGTAGTACGACGCGAACGTATCGTGTTCGTCGAACAGCTCTTGGATATCTGCGACGTACTCCGGGAGGTTTTCGGCGGGCACGGCAGTGTCTTCGACAAACGGCCAGTGTTTGTCGTCACCCGTCCGCGAAAGGAGGATTGGAAGGCCGGCTTTTCGCATCTTCCAGAATTTCGCTTGCCGGTCAGCATCGTAGGCCTCCAGGGCGTCAGTGGCGTGAATCCCAGCATCGACTGTCGGCACATCCTCGCTGGCTGCGACCTCCGGTTCGTAACTCGGTAGGCGGTCTGCCAGTAGATCTGCGACCTTTTGTTTACCATCTTCGATCGACTCAGCGTAGAACTCGACCAACAGCGTCGAGTCCGTACCCTCGGGCAAGATGTCGACGACCGGCGCGAAATCGGCTGTTTCGCGAGCCAGATCAAGCAGGACGTCGTCCATCACCTCGACGGCTGCGGGATCGTGTTCGAGAATTGGCGCAACGTCCTGCATCGCCGCGATCACGTCGTCGTAGGTCAACAGAACAACCGATGTCTCGTTGGGCACTGCCTCCAGAGACACTGTTGCCTCGGTGACAATGCCGAGGGTTCCCTCGCTGCCCGCAAGCAGTCGGCCGACGTTTACTTTCCCGTGTTCTTCGACGTCCTCGAGTAGTTTATCGAAGTTGTACCCAGAGACGTTTCGCATTAGATCAGGGTATTTGTCTTCGATTGCATCGCGCTTGTTTCGGAGGACGTCCGAAACGACCGCATACACCTGTTGTTTGATCGGGTCGTCGTCGGTGATCCCCTTGGCGCGTTCGTGGAGGTCGTCGATATCCATCCAATCGAACGTCGTCACCGTCCCGTCGGCTAAGACGACCTCGAGTGACTCGAGATAGCCGTCGGCCTTTTGGTATTTGAGTGAGTGTGCGCCGGTTGTGTTGTTGCCGATACACCCGCCAAGTACGCTTTTGTCGCCCCAGGCTGGGTCGGGTGCGTACTTCAGCCCGTGTTCGCTGAGCCGGTTGTTGAGTCGGGCGAGGGTGATTCCCGGCTGGGCAGTCACCGTCTCGGCTTCGGGGTCGATCTCGATGATGTCGTTCATCCGTTTTTTAAAATCGAGAACAACCGCCTCGTTGACCGTCTGGCCAGCGAGGCTTGTCCCGCCACCGCGCGGGAGAACTGGGATTCCCTCGTCGGCACAGTACTCCATGACTGCCTGGACGTCTGCGGTTGATTCGGGAACGACCACGCCGATTGGCAGTTGATGGTAGGCGCTGGCGTCGGTTGCAAACAGATTGCGCGTGTAGCTGTCGAACCGAACGTCGCCCTCGACGAGCGCTGCAAGATCCGAGACGAGTTCGGGATCTTCGACATCGTCGCTCCGGTAGTCGTAGTTACTACGCGGATCGCTTGCGGGATCCGGATATGATTCGCTACTGGTAGGTGTTGTCTTGCTCATGGTATGTATTAACTAGGAGTCTGTTGGGCTACTGGATGAATGAATGTGTGGGTTTGGCGGCTTAGAACACGGTGGGGAACACCACATACACTGCGATTGTTGTCAGGATACCACCACCAATGAGATAATACAGCAGTGGGATCAGATTCAGTCGGATCACTCGGCCGGTTGCCCCGACCATGCCGACGGTCGCCAGCGCGGCGATCACGTTGTGAATGGCGATGATATTGCCGATGGCCGCCCCAATCGATTGGGAGGCGACCAGAATCGTCGTCGGCATACCGAGTGTGAGACCGACCTCGAACTGGAAGGCCGCGAACGTGATGTTGCTCACCGTAATCGAGCCAGCAACGAATGCCCCGACCATGCCGACCGCAGGGGCGATCATTGGGTACGCCGGCCCGAACACCGCCGCGGTCCCATCCGCCAGCACGACGATCATACTGCCGTCGACGAGTGCTTCGGGGTGGGAATCGGTGTTGAGCATGATTTCGACCATCGCAATAACGAAGAACAGCACGATGGCTGGCGAGACGATCTTGCCACCAGCTTCTTTCCACGCGCCAGTGACCTCATCGCGGCTCATGCCGAACAACGGCACTGCAACGAGCGCGCTGACAAGCAGCCAGGTGCCGGGCACGTAGGCCCAGCGGATCGCACCTTCAAGTCCGGTGCCGAAGACGTCCCAACTAATCGCTAGAATCGGACCTGCTTGGAGGAACTCCGCGAGCGGTTCGATCATCCGCGTGGCGATCAACAGTCCAGCGAGGATGATGTACGGCGACCACGCACGGAGCAGTCCCATCGACGGCGTCGTATCCGCAGCAACAGCATCGGATTTGGCCTCTTCGCCGCCGGGTTCAATCGAGCCAACCCAGTGGTCGGGCCACTCATCACGTGGTGGGAACTCCCATTCGTCTTTTGGTTCGAGGTAGCCCGCTTTGAGCAGGCCGACGACCACGGCACCGCCGATCATCGCCG
>LKML01000117.1 GCA_001563795.1 Haloferacaceae archaeon B1-Br10_E2g22
ATCCGGGCACCAACCGAGGCACCCTTATGCTCCGTTCGGCGGCAACCGAACGAGCGATGTTCACTCATAGATTTTGTGACCTACACACCCAATTTTACCCTGAATGTGCTGTTAAACGCCGGTATAAGACTCGAGAGGGCAGATTGACTCTCTTTGAGGAGGTGACTGTATGGAGGAAAACAACTAAGTATGTGTCATGCGTTATCACGAACCAGTATGGCCTCTGCACAGACGACTGACGACGAGTTGTTCGACGAATTCCTTTCGACAAACGGCCACGAGACCGAACCAGCAGGCTGGAATGAGTCGTATAACAAAAAGCAGTGTCCCGACTGTGGTGGCCTCCACGACGACGATGCCAGACAGTGTGGTGTCTGCGGCTGGACGCCTGAATGGTAGTCGTCAGTTCTGCCGATCGAGACTAATTTTCACGGGGTTGGCCGACTCGAAGTCACGTTGTTTATCAGGAGGCGGCACATGTACGATGTACAATGAGTACCACGGACGTAGACATCACTCGCCTGTTTGGCGGTCCTGGCAGCGGGAAGACGACGGCGCTACTCGACCGCGTCGAGACAATTCTCGAAAACGACGACGTCAGTCCTCGGGATATTTTGGTTGTCTCTTATACACGTGCTGCGGCTGCCGAAATCCGCGAGCGGCTTGCCGAGCGACTGGATACAACGCCCCGTCAACTGCAGGGCAACGTCTGTACGATGCACGCCAAAGCCTACGAGTTGTTGAATCTCTCTCGAGGCGATGTCGTTAGCGAAAGCGACAAGGAAGCCTTCTGTGAAGACTTTGGCCTCGAGTACGAAGACGAATACCAAAGCGGAGGTCGTCGAACCGCCCGATCGACGACGATTGGCAACAAGATTATCTCGACGAGTCAGTGGCTTCAGCGCACCAATCGCGAGGTCGCCGACTGGTACGACGTACCGTTCCAGTGGAACGTCGAGGAGGTTCGACTTCCTCCTGAGATCGATCCCAACGCTCAAGAAGGAAACAAATACACACCGACCTGGACGGCCGACGACGACCGCGTCGATATTCCTGAAGCGATTCGTGCATGGCGAGCCTACAAAGGCGACCACGAGCTTGTTGGCTTTGCAGATATGCTCGAGCGCGTCAAACAGCGGTCTTTGCTTCCAAATGTCGATTATCTGGTTATCGATGAGTTTCAGGACATCACGACCCTCCAGTATGAGGTGTTCGAAGAGTGGAAACCCCACATGAAACAGGTGCTCATTGCGGGCGACGACGACCAGGTCGTCTACGCCTGGCAGGGTGCAGATCCGAATCTCTTGCTCGATGCTGACCGAAACGAAGACGTCGTGTTGCCGAACTCCTACCGGCTTCCGTCCCGTATTCTAAACGTCGTCAACCGGGAGATTCGACATATCGACAAACGTCAAGAAAAAGATCTCAAACCGCGTAAAGAAGGTGGCGTCGTCGAGGGTGTCGAAAACGCCTCGATGCTCGAACTCGTCCGGAACGTTCGGTACACCGTTCAAGAAGACGACGGCAGCATTATGGTATTGTTCCGAGCGCGCTATCAGCTGTTTCAGTTCATCGAAGAGTTCATCGACGAGGGCATTCCCTTCAAAGCACTCACCGACCAGCGGCTCTGGACAGACCGGCTGGTCGATTACATTCGGGCTATCGAGGCCTACGATGCCGACGAGGATCTCACGTTGCTCCAGGGTCGGCGATTGGCTGATATGCTCCAGACCTCAGCGTTCGGCTCTAACGAACGCGACGAACTATACGACTTTCTTGAGTCGAAAGAAGACGACGCCGACACCGACGATCTCACCGAAATCCCACTCCAACCAGCAGAGGTCAAGAACTTCGCGCCATTTATACCCGATCCTGCTTCGGCCAGCGATATGGTTCGGAAGGTAACGAGCTTCCAGCGTAAATCTATTGACGCCTACTTTAACGGAGAGCATGCGGGTCGAGATCCAAACCTCGTCCGGGTGGGAACGATTCACTCTGCGAAAGGTCGTGAGGCAGACCACGTCTTCGTGGGGACAGATCTCACCGAAAAAGTCGTCGAGCAGATGGCTGCGACAGTCACCGGCCACGAAGAAAACACCGACACGGTTGATGACGACGAGCATCCTGACGGTGAGTTTACCAAACACACTAATCCGGTACCGCTGTTGACAGACAACGAACGCCGCGTGTTTTATGTCGGTATGAGTCGGGCCCGCGAGCGACTCGTGTTGCTCGAAAACTTGATCGATGGTGCACCAACGGTTCCGATCAGCGTCCTGCTCCACAACGAGATCCGCGACGAGCCGGTCGACGAACTGCTTGCGGCCGCCGAAGAACCTTCGGCCGACGCCCCCGAAGCCGAACCGTGAGCGACGTTCCCGACGATGGTCTCCAGTCGGGACTTGCGGCTGTGCAGTCTGCTCTCGAGGAGACCGGTGCGGTCGGCTTTCTATATGTTTCGTCTCGAGACACCCCAAACAGACGGTATCTGACCCGACACCGAGGTGTCGACCGGGAGACCGCAGTTGTGTTTCTGCCAGCAACTGCGGGCGGTCGTCCGCAAGCACTCTACTGTGTTCCGACCGACAGCACGACGGCATTCGAAGCGTTCAGCCAGGTTGCAGACGGTATCGACCGAACGGTCGTGGGCCGACTGTCATCGACGGCGACGGGCCAGCACATCTGTGATGTTCTCGCCGACCGTCTCGGCGAACAGGCCGGCGCTGGAACCCTTCTTGTTCCGCGTAATCTCCCCCACGATACGGCCATTTTCCTCCAGCAGGCCGGCTACGAACTGCAGTCGACGGCTGTCGTCGATGCTGCACGCGCTATCACGACCCCGGCCGAACGCGACTGCCTCGAGGCTGTCCAACAAGCTGCAGTCGCCGCAATGGATCGCATAGAGACTGTCTTAGCAAATTGTGTCCGAACCGATAGTGGGTTGTCTTTCGAGGGCCGACCGCTTACTATCGAGGGCCTTCGCCGCAGAATCAATTCCGAACTCGTCTCAAACGGTGTCTCTCCGGCAGCCAACACCCGAATCGAGACCACCACTGTCGGCTCGAACAATAGACTGGCGGCTGGCGAGCCGATCTGTATCCAACTCGCACCGCGTGGGCCAGATGGGTATCACGGACACCTCGTCCGAACATTGGTTGTCGACAGCGAGGGCGGCTGGGAGCGACGAGCACACGTTGCTGTCGAAGCCGGCTTGCGGGCTGCAGCCCGCCATATCGAACCGGGTGTCGAAATTGGAGACGTCGAAGGCGAGGTAGTCGCTGAGATCGGAGCCTACGGTTTTCCAGTCGCACGATCTACCGAGAGCAACTCTCAGATACGGGCGACTGCAACAGTCTACGGGATCGGTCTCTCGAGATACGAACGACCGATGCCGGGAACCGACAGTAGCCTCCGGGCGGGCATGGTCATCGCTGTGTCGGCCGGTATCACCGATGCCACCCGAGGGACGGTTCGCGTAGGTTCTGTTCGTATCCTCACCGCAGAGGGAAGCCGCCGGCTTACCGCCTCTCCATTGTCGCTGCTACCGACCAACAAGCGTGTCGATAGCACATCCTGATGTGAGCAAGCAGCCGTTCAGTTGGTTTCTAACTCAGTTAGCTGGAGTGGCTGACAGATATGATATCTCGTTTGGCTCCGTTTGGAGGCCTCGAGGGCCTCTTAGAGGTGTGTTTCAAAACACTGTTTTCGGTCGGATTGGAGACTCATGTAACTGGATAACTTATTTCGACAGGTAATTAGTGTGGTTCCAACCAGACTGCTGGCTACGTGTCTTTGTCGGGTGGCTGTTGGCTGTCGGTGGCTCTCGAGGCATCCGTTCGAACCCGACTTGGAAGCACTCCTGCGATCAGTTTTTTGCCAATCGTTCGTGGATCTAAAAAATAGTGTGGAATGACAACCATAGCCACCGCAACAGCGACCAGCGCGAGACCCATCGTCGTTTCGCCGGCCAACAGTTGGGCGACCCCAAAGTTTCCAACCGGAATCGCAAAAATCAGCGACCCAAGCAGGCTGAGAAGCTCTATGATCCCGAGTCTCATTGGTCTTTGTAGTACCCCACTGAGTAAAAACACGCCGACACCGAGCACAACCGCTTTCGGGGAGTGGCGCTTGGCTTCGGTATGTTCACTGGAATCGTCGAAACCACAGGCGAGATATGTAGTGTCGACTCCCGTCCGGAAGGCCGGAGACTCCGTATTCAATCAGCTGCCATTGATAACGTTCACCACGGCCAATCGATCAGTGTCAGTGGCGTCTGTCTGACTGTCGAAGCCTTTGAGACTGACGCCGACTGGTTTGAGGTGTTTTTGGCCGCCGAAACCGTTGAGAAAACGTATCTCGGAGAGCTCTCGGTCGGCGACAGTGTCAATATCGAGCGTGCAATGGCTGCGGATGGCCGTTTCGATGGCCATGTTGTTCAGGGTCACGTCGATACAGTCTCTGAAATCACCCAGATCCAACAGGTTGGCGATGATTGGCGATTTACTTTCGAGTTACCCGCTGGCTACGGTCAGTATATCGTCGATAAAGGATCCATCTGTCTCGACGGTATTTCGTTGACAGTTGCCGCACTAGATCACGAGGCCAATCAGTTTGAAGTCGCAATTATTCCGACGACATACGAACTCACTACGCTTGCCACCAAATCAGTCGGTGATCCGGTTCACCTCGAGGTCGATGTGATTGCAAAATACGTCGAAACCATGCTCGAAGGCTACGAAGTCTAACCCATTCCGCTCGAGCAGTCAGTACATCTGCAAAGCAAAACTCTGGGAACACTATGTGTCTATTCGTTTTCGGAGTCTCCGGAGTCCATCATTCCAGACAGCAGTGACTGTCGCCACTTACTGAGGGTGTTGAGTTGGCGTTCGATTTCGTTGAATCGTTCTTCGGCGTTATCGACCCCACTGAGTCTGCTTTCGAGTTGGTTTACCTGCGTTGAGAGCTGTTCTAGCTGTGTCGAGAGTTTGTTGAGTGCGTCCGTGTTTGAGCTGACTTGTGCAGACAGATTTGCTCGCTGTTGGGCGGCGTCATCAAACTGGCTTTCGACATCAGTACGGAATCCTGTCAGATCGCCCTCGAGGTCGTCGATTGCATCCAGTTCCTCGTTGATCTCCGAAAGCTCGGCGGCGTGTGTGTCCAATGTCTCGCCGACATCACCGAAGCGGTCGTCGTGACGGTTGAACCGGTCGGTTGTCCGCCGTTTGAGTTCGTTCACCGAGGCAGTGGTATCTTCGAGATCGCCTGCTACAGTATCGATCCCTTCGGCGTTGGCATCGACGTGTTCTTCGAGTGAGTCGATCGAACGACCCTGGTCTTCGAGGGTTTCGCTGGTCGTCTCGATGTCGGATTGTAACTCGTCGATCGTATCCGTGTAGCCTTCGATCGTGTTGATCTCACTGTCGAGATCGACACTCAGCCTGTCAATTGCCTCGCTGTTGTCACTGACTCGCGAGTCGATCGTTGCAAGCTCTTTGGTGTGATCGGTCACCGAGTCTTTGAGACCAGAGAGCGTCTCTCGAATGCCGGCGACATCGTTCGACAGTTCGGCGGCTTTGTCTCGAGTGAGTGATTCAAGCTCGATGAGTTCGTCGGCGTTATCTTCGATACTGTCGGTGAGTGTGTTGATTTCGTCTTCGAGCTCATCAACAACTGCCGTAATTCGTTCTTCAAGCGCCGAGAGATCACCGCCAGCGGACTCGAGTTGTGCTTCGACCTCGCTGATTGCGGTTTCGTTGCCAGCAGCTCGCTGCTCGATGGTTTCGATCTCGGATGCTTGGGCCTCAAGCCGCTCGTCTGTGTCGGCTTTCAGCTCGTTGTACTGCTCGAGGGAGTCCGTCTCGAGTGTTTCGACCGTCGCAGCAACGTCGTCAATTTCGGATTCGATGGCGGTGATATCTGTACTGTGGGTCTCGACGGTCGTATCGAGCTCAGAAAGCGAACTGTCGAGTCCACTCAGTTCTGCATCGACAGCATCGAGCGAATCCAAGAGGTTCGTGAGGACTTCGCTGTGGTTGCGTGCAACTGAATCGAGTTCGGTGACGTCATCTTCGAGTGCCGAAATGTCGTTTTCGGTTGCTTCGATGAACTGCTTGCCAGTTCCGTGGTCATCGAGGAACGTCTTGAATGCGTTTGTGTAGGCCTGTAAATTGTTGACTTCGTCTTCGAGTTGTGTCAGACGTGCCTCGAGTTCTCCGTTGCCCTTGGTCGCATTGGTCAGGGCTCTGTTGATGCCCTCGATGTTCTCCATGAGCCGTTCGCTGGTGTTCTGCAGGCTTCGATTGTCTGCGCCGGGAGCAAGTACGTCGGGGCGGTTTGAGGCTGTCTCAGCCGAGACACCTTCTGTGCTAGCCGCTGTTTCGTCACTGTCTGGCAATTCCTCGCTGTCGCTGCTGTTGGCAGTATTCGGTGTGAGTACGTTCTCGTCTGTGGATTCTGTTTCGTTGGGTGTATTCGACATGGAAATCCCGGCGGTTTTTGATTCTGATTCTGATTCGCTGTTGCCGTTCGTTATTGTCGGCACCGTAACCTCCTCGACATCATCGATAGCGGCTCTCTCGTCGGGGGTTTCGGTCTCAACGGCCTCGTCGCTCGAGTCGTCACCTTCGTGTTCCGTTTCAGTATCACTCGCTTCGCTACTGGTTGGTGTCTCGGGAGAGTCCGGTTCCTCGGCGACCGATTCTGAACCGTCGTCTGCCTCGAGGTCTTGTGGTTCGTCCTCAGTTTCTAGTTCGGCAGCATCCACTTCGGTGGCAGCCGGTTCGTCCTCAGTTTCC
>LKML01000038.1 GCA_001563795.1 Haloferacaceae archaeon B1-Br10_E2g22
TACCCATCCCGAACACGGAAGTTAAGCTCGCCTGCGTTCGGCGCAGTACTGGAGTGGGAGACCCTCTGGGAGCTGTCGTTCGCCGCCCCTAGTCATACACTGAGAGATTCCATTGCGGTTGCGGTTGTGGTTGGAATCTCTCGTATCATTCATTGTAGGCGATCGGAGTGATCGCCCTATTCATATGTCGACGAGCGGCGGCTGTGTTGCTCGTGGGTTTTGTCAGTATATACACGCAGTAGCCTCTCAATTCGAGTCAACGTTCATTGCTGTCAATACAAACCAACTGCTGGCCGAGTCACTCTGTTGGGACTGGAATCGACAGATTATGCTCGAGAACGGTTCCGTCCGGTTTCAGCCGGACACTACCCAAGGTTGCGGTCTCGCCTGCCGAATACTCGGTGGCAATCGCTTGCAGCGTTGCGTGCCGATCTAGATGTTCCCAGGTCACCTCAGCGACGAGCTGTTGGAAGGATTCAGGATCGCGCCACTCGGAGTCGATCTCACTTGGAACACGGACAATGAACTCGAGTTGTGCATCGGTTACGTGAATACCGACCAGAAAGCGGTCGCCGTCGGTCTCGTCGGCCATAGGAGATATTCGTCGACGGCCATGAAAATGGCTGTGGGTCGCCTGCGGTCATCACTGAAACTCACTATGCTGTGGCTAGCGGTAGCACAACGCGGAGGCAAGCCGTGTAGAACGCCTTTTGGCTGCCCGGTAGCCAAAGCAAACTAATGAGCTACAAAATCGGCCTGGTGGGAAAACCATCGGTCGGTAAGTCCAGTTTTTTCAATGCAGCGACGATGAACGACGTTCCCGAGGGGGCCTACCCGTTTACCACGATCGACCCCAGTGTTGGTGAGGCCTACGTCCGCGTCGAGTGTGCAGCCCCTGAGTTCGACGAGAGTTGTACGCCAAACCTTGGGGTCTGTCGAGATGGCACCCGTTTTGTTCCGACAAAACTCGTCGATGTCGCCGGATTAATTCCTGGTGCCCACGAGGGAAACGGTCTCGGAAACCAGTTTCTGACGGATCTCAACGAGGCCGACGTGTTGATTCATATCGTCGACTTTTCGGGTAAAACCGATATTGAAGGCGAGACAACTGAGGGCCACGACCCGCGGGAGGATATCGATTTTCTGGAAAACGAACTCGATATGTGGTACCTCGGGATCTTAGAGACTGGAATCGAAAAACACGAAACGAAGTACAAAGGTGCCGACGCACAGATCGAAGTCGATCTGGCCGAGCAGATGAGTGCGTTCAAAACCAACAAAGACGAGATCAAACAGATCATCCTCTCGTTGGGTCTCGAACTCGATACCGAAACGTGGGACGCTACCGACAGGGAGAAGTTGGCTCGAGAAATCAGAAAACGAACCAAACCCATGCTGATCGCGGCCAACAAAATGGACACGCCTGAAGCCCAGGCTAACTGGGATGAGATCACAGAAGACCTAGAGTATGACCACCTGACGTTCGTCCCTACCAGCGCGCACGCTGAAAAAGCACTCAAAACTGCCGACGAGGCAGGCGTCCTCGAGTATGCCGCGGGCGAGGATCACTTCGAGATCATCGATGATATCTCGGCCGACCAGCAGGCCGGCCTCGAACAAATCCGTGAGTTTATCGAGGAGTTCGGTGGTACTGGTGTCCAACAGGCTATCGAAACAGCGCTGTTCGATGTGTTGGGCTGTATTGCGATCTTCCCCGGCAGCGCGAACGGCAGCGCCGATGAAAAGGGCGTCTTTCGGGACTGCTTTATCTTGCCTGAAGACTCGACGACCTCAGATTTCGCCTACTTTTTGCATTCTGATATCGGCGACGGCCTGCTACACGGCATCGACTGTCGAAGCAAACGGCAGATCGGCGCAGACCACGAACTTGACCATCGAGATGTTGTCGAGATAATCTCGACGAACTAACCAGACTCAGACGGATTCAACAGTCTCAAGTGTCTGATTGAGTGCGCGAAGGGCCTGGGTTGCCGCCCGCTGAGAAATGGCTTTGCGGTCATCATCGAAGACGTGACGACCGATGTGAGTAACCGACGATTCGGTTCCCCAAGCGCCGGCGTACGACACACCAACATACACTAATCCGACTGGTTTCTCGGCAGTGCCACCGGTTGGCCCAGCGATGCCAGTCGTCGAGACACCCCATGTCGTACCGGCTGTATCTCGGATGCCACGGGCCATCTCTGTGGCAACCGCCTCGCTGACTGCACCATCACTGTCAAGCGACTCACGTGAGACTCCCAGCTCGCGCTGTTTTGCCCGATTCGAGTAGGCCACAAGCCCTTGCTCGAAGTAGTCGCTGGCTCCCGGAACACTCGTTAGCTTCGAACAGACGAGCCCACCAGTAAGCGATTCGGCGACCGCAACCGTCTCACCGCGGTCTCGGAGACGTTTACCGATGCGTTCTTCAAGCAGGTCGGTGTCGTCAGGCTGGCCACTCGACATAGGAGTGACATCGAACGGTAGGTTCTTGAAGATAGCCCCACAGAGCTACGGTTCTCGAGGTCGTTGAGTTGGTATGATGCCTGCCTACCGGATCGGACTCGAGTCGATCTCACGCGAGTACGACCGAATCGAGTGCCCACTCGAGGGTGAAGTCCCCCCATGGCTGTCAGGTACGTTGTTTCGCAATGGGCCGGGCCGTTTTGCGGTGGGCGACCAAGACCTCACCCACTGGTTCGATGGGCTGGCGATGCTCCGGCGGTTTCGTATCGAGTCAGGAACCGTCACCGTCTCGAATCGATTTCTCCGGAGCACAGAGTACACGCATGTCACTGAAAAACAACAGCTTCGCTGTGATCAGTTCGCCACGAGTGCTCCCAGCTCGATAGTCGGACGGCTTCGGGGGCTGGTAGATCCGGAACTTACTGATAACGCCTCGATCAGTATCGACCGAATCGGAACCGATCCAGTTGCGATCACCGAGACGCCGAAGGCTGTTGGTTTCGATCCCGAAACGCTCGAGACAACCGAGACAATCTCTCCGAACGACGGTGTTTCGACCACCGGAAGCTTGGGGCATCCACACTATGATTTCGACCGCGAAACAGTCGTCAACATGGGCGTTCGGTTCGGTAGACAGAACGCTTACGTGTTGTTCGAGCGGTCGGCCGAGAGTGCGATCCGTCGGCCAATCGCCAGTCTCCCGGTTGATCGTCCAGCATACTTTCATTCCTTTGGACTCACCGATCAGTTTGCCATTCTGTTAGAATCGCCGTTGCGGCTCAACCCACTGTCATTGCTGTCTGGACGGTCGTTTATCGACAGCTACAGCTGGGACAACGACCGCAAGAGCAATCTGGTAGTGGTTGACCGACATGCCGGCGAACACATCGGGCGATTCCCAGTTACGCCCTGTTTTGTTTTCCATCACGTCAATGCCTTCGAGCATGGGGACGAAATCGTAGTAGATCTCATCGCCTTCGAGGACGATTCAGTTATTGACTCGCTGTCCCTCGGGCAACTACGTGAGGGCGATATTCCCCCACCGGGTGGCGATCTCAGACGATATCGGCTTTCGGTGTCTACGGAAACTGTAGACGAAGAGACACTGTTGTCAGGGCCACTCGAGTTTCCGGCAGTTAATTACCGACAGGTCTCGACGCGGCCGTATCAGCATCTGTATGCCGCAACCCACAGCGAGGGTCATCAGCCGGAGTCGAACCACACGACCCAGCCGACTGGCCTGTTGAATGCCCTGGTCAAATTTGATCTGGATACCGGCTCGAAAACGCTTTGGAGCGAGCCCGGAGTCTATCCAGGCGAACCCGTTTTTGTTGCCCGTAATCCACCCAACACGCCGGGCGCTGCTGACAGTCCCGAAGACGACGGTGTGGTGTTGTCAGTCGCGTTAGATACCGACGCCGAACAATCTGTTCTGGTTGTACTTGATGCAGCCTCCTTTTCGGAACTCGCGCGTGCAGAACTTCCCACCGTGTTTCCGTTTGGCTTTCATGGCCAATGGTATCCGTCTGAGAGCCGATTTCACCGGAGTATGCCGTAACTGCGTTTCAGTCTCCACTATCGGTTCATCTGATTGGTTGGCGGGATTTCTCAGTCTGCTGTCTCGAGTGGATCCTCAGTCTGCTGTCTCGGACGGATCAATCTCCGCACGGACACGCTCGTGGAACTCCTGTAAGACGGCACTTTCGTCCTCGGCCAACACGACATCACTGGCCATCAGTGTCGCCAAACCGAACGCTCGCGGGCTTGGTGAGTCGACGTTATGGGTGCAGATCTCAATCTCGCCGGCTGCGATCTGTGTTATGATTTCTCGAACCGCGCTTATGTTCAGTGTGTCTTCGATGATCTCGCGATAGGTCTCTTCGATCACCGCAAACGACTCGAGATCCTGGGCGAACGACAACAACATCTCACTAGAAACCTGCTGTTGAGCAGCGGATTTCTCATACCCCTTGTAGCGTTTGAGAATCATCAACGACCGAGTGGCATTGATCCGGAAATACCGCTGAAGCAGATCAGTTCCCTCGAGAGAGTCCCGCAGATCACAGACAGTATCGCTTGGCTCGAGATTTCGGATGATGCCTGCGATGTCGACCTTTCGGTTCAGCGGCATCTGGATCGAAAATCCGTTGTCTGCGACTGCCACCTGCACGTTTGCGGTTGTATGCTCGGCACACTTGTAGGCGACGAGCCGCGAGAGTCCATCGTTGAACGCCCGACCGTAGTTTGAATGGACATAAAAGCGACGCCGGTAGTCGGTGCGGTCGATTTCGCATTCGACAACCAACTGATCGTCAGTGCTGATCGCGCCCCTGCCCAGATACCGCTTTTGATCGTCGAACAGGCGACTGATCGCCCGTACGCTGTGTTCATCGATAGGAAACTCTCGCAGCCAGGTTCTGAGCCTTTCGATACCCCCACTCGACAGCCGATCACGGACGGAAGTCTGAAACTTGACAATTTGACGGCCCAGATCGTACGACAGTGGCAGTCGTTCGGCGAACCACGAAGGCACCGTTGGACGCGCGGAGGTGGGTTCGACATACACTTTTGAGCCCCGTCGGTAGCTGTACTCGTAGCTTTGGCCGCCGAGAACGAAGACGTCTCCAGGATCGATCGTATCGAGATAGTTCTCATCGAGTGTCCCGACCCACTCGTTGTTGCCGCGGATATGGACTGCACAACTGAACGAGTCGGGAATTGTCCCGATGTTCGTCATATAGATCACTCGAGCCAGCCGGCCGCGTTTACCGACCAGCGGCTCGCCGACCGCAAACTCCTCGTAGTGATGTTCGCCGTCGGGCGGGTCGTTGGAATCGCGCCAGATTTTCGCGTAGACGTTTTTGTCCTCGAGGCCGGGATAATCAGCGGTTAGGTACGCCATGAGCCGTTCCCAGTCAGTCGAATCAGTGTTCCGAAACGGGTAGGCACGCCGGAGAGTTCCCTTGAGTTCACTTTCGGCCCAGATTCGGTTGATCGCCATCCCATAGACGTGTTGGGCCGCAACATCTGCGGCGTTTTCGGGAATAAACACGCGATCAACAAAGCCAGATTCGGCCTTTTGGAGCATGACTGTACACTCGATGAGTTCGTCTCGATCCAGTGCGATCACCCGGCCGGTGACTGTCTGGCCGAGTTGGTGGCCCGCCCGGCCGACTCGCTGAAGGAGTGCAGCGACAGATTTTGGCGAGCCAATTTGGACGACCAGGTCGACGTGTGGCATATCAATGCCCAACTCGAGGCTCGTTGAGGTCGTCACCACGTCCAGTCGGCCGGCTTTTAGCCCCTCTTCGATTTCGCTGCGTCTGTTTTTTGAGAGACTCCCGTGGTGACACCCTGAGTTAGTCGCATCATACTCGCCCGGAAACCGCTCACGAAGCGTCTGGAGAACGCGTTCGGCACCGGATCGAGTATTCGTAAAAACCAGGGTGTTCGTATGTTCGTTAACGAGTTCGCACAGCCGCCGATAGAATCGATCCTGGATTACATCTCGTGGTGTGTTGATCAGATCGTCAGTCGGACACACCAGTTCGATATCGAACCCACGGACAAACCGACTGTCGACGATTTCATACTCCCGAGGCTCGCCACCAGGTTCTTTGCAGCCGACCAGAAACTCTGCGACAGTCGAAAGCGGCTCGACAGTGGCCGAACAGCCGATTCGGGTCGGAGAACCCTGGGCCATCGCCTCGAGTCGCTCGAGGGAGACTGACAGATGCGTCCCGCGTTTGTTTTCGGCAAGACTGTGGATTTCGTCCACAATGACGTATTCGACGGTCTCGAGTTTCTGTTTGAACTTAGGTGAGTTGAGCAAAATTGCCAGCGTCTCTGGTGTTGTGTTCAAAATGTGTGGCGTCTCTTTGAGCATCTTCTGGCGAGCCGCGCTGTCAGTGTCGCCGTGACGTATTGCGTGGCGGATGTCGGTTTCAACACCGTTGTCAGCCAATCGCTCAGAGATTCCCTCGAGTGGCACGGTGAGATTCCGGTAAATATCGTTAGCCAACGATTTCAGCGGCGAGATGTACAGACAGTACACCGAGTTTTCGAGGCCGTCAGCATTCGTCTGTTCGCGGCGAAACAATTCGTTGATGATCGCCGCAAACGATGCTAGTGTTTTACCCGAGCCAGTCGGCGCACAAATGAGTGCGTTCTGTTCGTCGTGAATGTGCGGAATCGCCCCGCGCTGCGGTGGGGTAAAAAAGCCGCCGTTCGTCTCGACATACGTTCCGAACGTATCGACCCACCACGCGCGAACTGCTGGCTCAAGCAGTGCTAAGACGTCATCGTCTCCGATGTCGACTGTTGCTGGATCGAATGGATACTCGCCGTCGGCTGTCGAACAGAGCAACTCGCGGCCGGGGGTGGCCATGTGTCTCTTGTTGTTACTGAGTGCGTAAGTCGATTGTGTTGGCCGAGACCCCAACGAATTTCCGAAGTGGCCGCCTTCTACTATGCATGCAGGTTACGTTTCTCGGCACCGGCAGTGCGATGCCGACCGGGAGTCGGATGCAATCCGGCCTCCTGCTGACGGGCGACGACCGCTCGTTGCTTGTCGACTGTGGAAGCGGCGTGCTCCACCGGTTGGCAAACACCGAGGTTGGGTATGAAGGCGTAAGCAGTGTCTTGCTCACCCATCACCATCTCGATCATATGTCGGATCTCATGGCATTGCTCAAAGCACGCTGGCTTGCCGGCGAGGAACACCTCGAGATCGTCGGGCCACGGGGAACCAAACAGTTGGTCGATGAGTTGCTGTCGGTCTATGAGTATCTCGAGGGACGAGTAGACCTCCGCATTCGCGAGGTAGCTGCTGACCAATCGTTCACGGTTGCCGGCTTCGGTATCGAGAGCCACGAGACCAGACACTCGATGGACGGACTTGCTTACCGCTTTTCTGATGGACACGACGAGCCACCGCTGTTTGCATTTAGCGGTGATACTGAGGCGTTTGCGGGAATAGGGCGGTTCGCCAACGACTGTCGTGTGTTAGCACACGACTGTTCGTTTCCGGATTCAATCGACGTTTCGGGCCATCCAACTCCCACGCAGTTAGGCAAAGTCTTGGCTGACTGTGCGGTCGAGCGACTGTATCTCACACATCTGTACCCACACACAGACGGAAACCACGACGAGATGCGAAACGCGGTCAATGCTGGGGGCTTCGACGGAGAGGTTCGAATCGCCCGCGACGGCTTGCGGTTTGAGATCTAATTCAGAGACCGGAGTATGTTTATATTATTCTCTTCGTATCGTTGATAAATACATGGGTAGGGACACTCAGCCGGTAGTGAGTTTCATTGTACCAGCACGGAACGAAGCAGCCTACCTTGCTTCGACGCTCGAGCATATTCAGAACCAAACGACCACCCGCGAGTTCGACTGTCTCGTCGTCGACGGCCAAAGCGACGATGAGACGCCAGAGATCGCCCGAAAACACGGCGCTCGAGTACTCGACGGAACCACCACTGGACAGGGAAACGACCGGCACTTGGGTGCTGTGTCTGCAAAGGGCCAGTGGCTTGCGTTCGTTGATGCCGACACCCGTGTGGCTCCTTCGTATCTCGAAGCCATGCTCTCGTTTGTCCAACGAGAACGCCTCGAGGGCGCAACATCCCGATGCCGAGTCACCGGTGGTTGGCGGACGGTTCCGTTCGAGTGGCTGTTTAATTATGTGCTTCCCCGACTGTCGCCACCACCGTTTCCGGGATTCAACGTCTTTGTCCATCGAGATGCGTACGTCGGTGTTGGTGGGTTCTCGAGCGGCCCAAACGAGGATATGACGTTTAGCAGACGGCTCGGCCAGCAGTATCGAACTAGCGTCTGTCCCGAAGTGGTCGTCGAAACCTCCGGCCGACGGATCGAACAGGAGGGCTTGTTTCGGACGCTTTCATACTACACGAAACTCGAATACCAGCGACAGCGTCGCTTGCGGTTAGGCTGAGTGGGTGGCCGACGAATCGACAAACCAACGGTGGGTGTGAGATGTACTCAAAAAGATTAATTTCCCGACCTGTATAACGGATAATCATGATCCCAGTAACGCATCCGTTCGTGACACTGGGGATCATCGCGACGTTGGCAGCACTCGGCATTGCAGCCATTGCGTGGTACCAACGGGACTCAGCAGGCGCACGCGAGTATACAGCAGTGATGATCGTGCTCGCGGTGTGGTCGATGCTGTATGTAATGCAGTTGCTCCAGCCGACCGTATCGGAAAAAACGCCGTGGCTTGTCGCTCGTCACGCAATAACACCGTTTATTGGAATCTTATTTTGGGTGTTTGCCGCGCGGTATACGGATCGACCAGCGTTGGCCTCCAAGCGGTACCTAGCTCCAATCACCGCTGTTGGCGTCGCAATCAGCACAATCGTCATCTGGAACCCTGGCAGCATCTACTGGGTTGGGCTTTCGGCTGCGGTAACGGATTCACTTCCGGTAGTTGATATCACCTTTGGGCCAGGATTCTGGGTTAACGCGGCCTACACATTGGGAATCGTCGCTGGCGGCCACGTCTATGTCGTTCGCATGTTTCAACAGTCACTGGACGTCTATCGTCCACAGTTGGCGGCCATGACGATCATCGGGATAATCGAGTTCGGGCTGACAGCAATGTTCTTGAGCGACCATATTGGACTTTTGCCCTCGTTGAATCCGTGGCCACATATCCAGCTGATAACGTATGGAACGACCTTGGCAGTGATTCCGATCGGTTGGTCGTATATCAACGGCGCGCTGTTTAGACTCCAGCCACTGGCCGGACAGACGGTAATCGAAAACATGGACGATCCAGTGTTCATTTTCGATACGGACGATGTCCTGCAGTACACCAATAGTGCCGCGCTCAGATTGCTTGATTCCTCGGAGACAATCAATCCAGGCGAACAGACTGTCGAGACCGTCTTCGGTGACCGACCAGTCCTCCGCGCGCAGTACCGGCAGGCCGGATCGGGGCAAGAACCGGACTCCAAGACGGTCGAATTTGTCGTCGACGGCTGGGTGCACCTATACGATCTACAAAGTTCGGTCATCTATAATTCGATTGGACAGGCCGTCGGGAAGGTTGTCTCGGCCCGCGATGTCACCGAAGTCCAGTATCGCCGTTCGCAACTCCGCGAACGGACTGAAGAACTCGAGGCCAAAAAAGCACAGCTTGAAGACAAAAAAGCCCAGCTCGAACACCAGAACAAGCAACTCGACCGGTTTAACAGCTTCATCTCACACGATCTCCGAAACCCACTACAGGTCGCCGATGGGTACGTCCACCTTGCGAAAAAAACTGAAGACCTCAGTCATCTCTCTGATGTCGAAGAATCTCTCCAACGGATGGCAGGAATGATCGAGGATCTCAGAGAACTAACCCGAATCGACCAAACCGACCTTTCGACCGAACCAGTCGAGATTGATGCCGCTGCCGAACAAGCCTGGATGCAGGTCGAAACCGAAACCGCACAGCTTACAATCGAGGCCAGCGGCGAGCTCATGGCCGAAAAAGAGTTATTGTTGCACGTGTTTGAAAATCTCTACCGAAACGCCGTCGAACACGGGACGCCCGACGAGCAGTCTGAGACTGACCAGTCGTCTGTCCACGACGAGCCGGAGTTGACCGTTCGGGTGTGTGAACTCGAGGACGGATTTGCCATCGAGGACACTGGCACAGGCATTCCGGAAGACAAACGCGATTCGGTGCTCGAACACGGCTACAGTACCGCAAGCGGTGGTACCGGACTGGGGATGTCGATTGTTCGAACCATCGCTGAAGCTCACGGCTGGGAGATAACGGTCACAGAAAGCGATGAGGGTGGCGCACGATTCGAATTCTGTGGCGCCGAAATACCAGCCAGTGATACCTGAATAGAACGTGTTGGCGATCTCAAACGAGATTGTATGCCTACTCTAAGAGGCCGATGTCTCTGGCGGCCAGATCCTGAATTCTCGATTTTAACCCCGGATCGACCTCCGCATGTTCTTCGCCGTCGTGTCGATTTTCGTTGTGGCGAGCAAGTTGGTCGGCCACCTCCGAGAGCGGCACGGTCGTCTCGGTACCACAGGCTTCACAAACTATGGGAACTGCCGGGTCGTCACCGTTGTCGGTCATACCTGTCAGTACGTCCGCTGTATAAAAATCAATCCGGTTTCGATGGCGATTGTTCGTGTAGGTATTTGACAGCCGCATCCATTGGCTCTGCGTAGTCGCTGTTCGAAACACCACACAATGAGTCCGTTCCGTCTGACTGGGCTTTGACCGCTCGAGTTGAGTACTGTCTCGCGGGAATCGTCAGTTACGATAGGTTTGCAACTTGACATCAGATATTTCTACGTAGTTGTAAGGACGTAATCAGTTGTGGTTTCAACATTCGGATCGAAGCCTGCCGATTTAAGTCTGCGTGGGAAAAACGTTCGCCCAATGAGCGAGCCACTCGAAGACGGATTCGGACGGGAGGTGAGCGGTGTCCGAATCTCGTTGACCGACCGCTGTAATTTCGATTGTATCTACTGTCACAACGAGGGGCTCGGTGACACCCGCGGACCGATGGAGCCCTCTGACGATGAGATCTCTGCTGACGAGGTTGTCCGGTTTCTCGAGGTTGTCGAGGAGTTCGGCGTCGAGAAGGTCAAATTCACTGGCGGTGAGCCAATGTTGCGGGCCGATCTCGAAGAAATTATTCGTCGAACGCCCGATTCAATGGAGGTGTCGGTGACAACCAACGGTACGTTCCTCCGTGGTCGCGCCAAAGAACTCAAAGCCGCCGGCCTCGAGCGCGTGAACGTCTCTCAAGACGCATTAGATCCCGAGCAGTTCGCCGAGGTCACGAAATCCGGTGCGTATGAGCAGGTTCTCGACGGTGTCGATGCTGCCCTCGAGGCTGGATTAGCCCCTGTGAAACTAAATATGGTCGTTTTCGAGCACACTGCGGGCTACATCGAGGGGATGGTCGAACACGTCGCCGAACACGAGGGGTTACAACTGCAGTTAATCGAGTATATGCCCGAACTGACCGGCCGACCCGAGTGGAATATCGATATCCAGCGCGTTCACGACTGGCTGGCCGACATTGCAGACCGCATTGAAGTCCGTCAAATGCACGACCGGAAACGCTACTACGTCAGCAGCACTGATCCAGACACTTCCGGTGACAACACCGGCGACTGCGGGATGGTCGAAATCGTCGATCCTGTCGAGAACCCGACGTTCTGTGCGAACTGCCATCGTGTGCGACTAACACATGAGGGGTACCTCAAGGGTTGTCTCAACCGTAATGATGACCTTCAGTCGATGGGTGGATTGACTCGCAATGAAATACGCGAGACGTTCCGAGCGGTTGTCGAAAACCGGGTGCCCTACTACGGCGAGTATCTTACCAAGGCAGAAGGCGGCGAGTGGGAACTCAACGAAAAGTATCTCGGTGCCTGATCGACCGGTTTAGTCCTCGAGCGACGGAACATCCTGGCTACGACACGGTATATACCAACTACTTATACGCTGATACTGTGAGAGCTACCCGTGAAGCTGACTGTCTTCGGGGCAAGCAGCCCAATCGGCCAACAGCTCTTGGCACAAGCAGTCGACCGTGGCCATGAGGTGACTGCTGCTGTTCGGCCAACGGCACCAGCCTCGAGGTTTCCATCTGCAGTCTCTGTTGTCGAAGTCGACGTGTATACAGGCCGTAACGTCGAGACAGCCCTTCAGGGGGCGACAGCTGTCTGTAACGTCTTGTGGCATACGAAACACAGCCCGCCGGATTATCTGACCGAAAGTGGTCGACACGTCCTCGATGAGATGGAATCGGTCGGTATTGAGCGGTATCTCACGGTCGTTCCGGCGACGGTCAGAACTGATGACGACCAGTGTGGGTTCGCTGAACTGCTTGCTGGGTCGATATTTCGACTACTTCGGCCGACGATCACCGCCGACGCCCGGAGCTATATCGAAGAACTGACCGCTCGAGATCTTCATTGGACGGTAATTCGGGCGCTCCGAGTAACTGACGGGCCGAGGACTCGACAGTACAGAACGGGAAACATCAGCCTCGGGTTCGGCAGCGTCTCGTATGCTGATTGCTCGTCGTTCATGCTGGATTGCTGTGAACGCGGCATCTATCTGCAGATGCTTCCGAAAATCAGATCGTGACTAACGACTCATGCGCGAGTGCTACCCATCGAGACTCTTGGAGAATCCGTCTAGTTGTTCAATGCGATCCGTTCGACCAACTGTGCCATAATCCACCACGCCGGGAGTGGTTCGTGATGTTTAAGTGCTGTAGCCGAGTTCCTTCGCGTGTAGTACTGTAGGGGCGCGGTGTCCCGAGTCCATGAGGGCGACAATACAAACAGCGTGTTGCGGTAGCCAAGCCTGGCCCAAGGCGCAGGGTTGCTAACTCTGTGGCGTCACTGCCTCCGGGGTTCGAATCCCCGCCGCAACGCTCGCACAACTGACAATAGCTATGAGTGCAGAAGACCCAGAAGACGGCTTGACGGAGGAGGAACAAGAGAACCTCCGATACTTCGTCCGGATTGGTCAGACCGACCTTGATGGCACGAAGAGCGTCGAGCGCAGTCTCACAGACATGAACGGCATCGGACAGCGGACGGCCCGCATTGTGGCCGACGCCTCCGGTGTAGACCGAACCGCGACGTTTGGTCTACTCGCCGAGGAAGAGATCGACAACGTCGTAGACGTCGTCGAAAACATTGAGGATCACGTCCCCGAGTGGATGCTCAACCGGCAACACGACTTTTATACCGGTGAGAACGCCCACATCGTCGGCAGTGACCTCAACCAACAGCGCCGACAGGACATCAACCGGATGCAGATGATCGACTCCTACAAAGGCGTTCGACACAAACGCGGCCAGAAAGTCCGCGGTCAGCGCACCAAATCCACCGGCCGAACCGAGGGGACGATTGGTGTCAACGTCGAACGGATCAAAGAAGAACAGGCAGCCGACGCTGCCGATGGTGATGACGACGAATGACGACTGGACAAAACACCAAACGGTACGAGACGCCGAATCACCCCTACCAGGGCGAGCGCATTGCTTCTGAAAGCAATCTGCTCGGCCGTTACGGGCTCAAAAACAAAGAAGAACTCTGGCGTGCCCAATCCGAGCTTCGTTCGATTCGACGTGAGGCCCGACGACTCATCGGTGAGTCCCAAGGTGACCTCGAGGAAGCCGAAGCCGCCGGCGCGGAGTTCCTCACAAAGCTCCGCCGGTACGGTATTCTCGGCGACAACGACTCGATTACGGACGTGCTGTCGCTTGATGAGACAGACATTCTTGAACGACGGCTCCAGACAGTCGTCTACCGCAAAGGACTCGCAAGTACTCCACAGCAGGCTCGACAGTTCATCACTCACGGCCATATCACCGTCAACGGCGCACGCGCAAAAGCACCGTCACGGAAGATCGAACCCGGCGAGGAATCGCTCGTTTCCTACGACGAGCACAGCCCAATCGCCGACGAACTACACCCTGCACGAGCGGAGGCCCAGGAGTAACCCATGAGCGAGACAGAATCAGACAAGTGGGGCGTTGCCCACGTGTTTTCGTCGTTCAACAACACACTCATCACGATCACTGATCTGACGGGTGCTGAAACTATCGTCAAATCCTCCGGTGGAACCGTGGTGAAGCAGAACCGAGACGAGGCATCACCGTACGCGGCCATGCAGATGGCCGAGACGGTCGCCGAACAGGTCAAAGCAGCCGGTATCAGCGGCCTGCACATCCGCGTTCGCGGACCGGGCGGTAACGGGAACAAATCCCCTGGCCCCGGCGCACAGGCGACGATTCGCGCACTGGCTCGAGCCGGCATCGAGATCGGTCGGATCGAAGACGTAACGCCGATTCCGCACGACGGCACACGCGCACCGAAAAACAAGCGGATTTAACCACCAATGACAGTTGAATTCGACGTTGAGTTCATCGAAGCCGACGACCGTGCAGCACGGTTTGTCGTCCGCGGACTCACGCCCGCACTTGCAAACGGGCTTCGGCGGGCGATGATCGCCGATGTGCCGACGTTCTCGATTGACTCAGTCAGGTTTGTCGAGAACACCTCGGTAATGTTCGACGAGATGATCGCCCTTCGGTTGGGGCTCGTCCCGTTGACCACACCGTTGGATGATTTCGAGATCAGTGATACCGTCACGGTCGCACTCGATGTCGAAGGGCCCGACACGGCCTACTCGGGGGATATCGAGTCCGCAGACGCGCTGGTCGAACCCGCCGACAAAAACATCCCAATTATCGAGCTCAAAGACGGCCAACGCCTCGAGTTCGAAGCCGATGCGGTGCTCGACCGTGGCAAAGAACACGCCAAACACCAAGGCGGTGTCTCGGTCGGCTTCCGACATCTTCAGGCGGTTTCGGTCGTCGACGATATCGGCGAGTTCGACGACCAAGAGCCACAGATCCTTCGTGGGGTTATCGAGACCGAAGATGGTGAACTCGTTTTGACCGATGAGTTCGACAACGACCTGACGAATCGGTATCCTGGCAAGGAACTCGAGATCGAAGACATCCCCGGAGCGTACGTCTTCCATGTTGAGACCGATGGCTCATTTTCGGCAGAGGAACTGGTGCTTCGCGCCGCCGAAGAACTCGGTTCACGCGCGGACGAACTACACGACGCAGTCACAGCCTAACACAATCCACAGATGACCACACCACAATCGATTCACCTGGCCCGCACCTGCTCGACAGCATCGCGTCTGTCGGCGGCGGGTCGGCGTCAGCCGACGACTGGCCGACGTCAGCGCGGTCCGATGACAGGACTGCAAGGGGTTTGGATCGAAAGTGCTAAACGGTGGTGTGGGCTACACCGGAGTGCGAGCAGGGATAGCCAAGTCTGGCCAACGGCGCAGCGTTCAGGGCGCTGTCCCATAGGGGTCCGCAGGTTCAAATCCTGCTCCCTGCACTCCACTTTCTATCAGGAGATTATACATGAGCAGTAAGACGAATCCGAGACTCCAGAGTCTCATCGCCGAGCTAAAGACGGCAGGCGACGCCAATGCCGCAGTCTGGCAGGACGTTGCTGACCGTCTCGAAAAGCCCCGGCGCACCCACGCAGAAGTCAACCTCGGTCGCATCGAACGGTATGCCCGTGACGATGAGACCATTGTCGTCCCAGGAAAAGTCCTGGGCAGTGGTGTGCTCGAAACAAACGTCACCGTCGCCGCCGTCGACTTTTCGTCGACAGCCCAAACGAAAATCGGGCAGGTCGGCGACGCCGTGAGCCTCGAAGAGGCAATCGAAACCAACCCAGAAGGAACTAACGTGCGGGTGATCCGATGAGCGCCGCAGAGTTCGAAGTCGATGTCGTTGTCGATGCCCGAGACTGTATTCTTGGTCGTGTCGCTAGCGAAGTTGCACAAAAAGCTCTTGCCGGCCAGCGTGTTGCGGTCGTCAACGCTGAAGACGCTGTTATCACCGGTAACAAAGAAAACACCCTCGCGACCTATCAGAAACGCGCCGAAATCGGCTCGGATCGCGGCCCGTACTACCCGAAACGGCCTGACCGAATCTTCAAACGCGCGATTCGCGGGATGATCCCGTACAAAAAGAAACACGGCCGCGAGGCCTTCGAGAACGTCCGTGTTTACGTCGGCAACCCGTACGACGAAGATGGCGAAGTGCTCGAGGGAACCTCACTGGATCGACTCTCGAATATCAAATTCATCTCACTCGGAGAGATTTCCGAGAAACTGGGAGCGAACGTCACATGGTAACCAACACATCAGGCAAAAAGAAGACGGCTGTCGCCCGCGCTACTGTGCGCGATGGCGAGGGTCGCATTCGTATCAACTCCCAGCCCGTAGAGCTGGTCGAACCAGAGATGGCACGTCTCAAAATGCTCGAGCCGTTCCGCATTGCGGGCGACGACCTGCGTGACAGTGTCGATATTGACGTCACTGTCAATGGCGGCGGCTTCAGCGGCCAGGCAGATGCCGTTCGAACCGCACTTGCCCGTGGACTTGTCCAGCATCTTAATGATGCAGAACTGCGTGAAGCATACATGCAGTTCGACCGCTCGCTGCTGGTCAACGACGTCCGGCAGTCCGAGCCGAAAAAATGGGGCGGCCCTGGTGCGCGTGCCCGCTACCAGAAGTCCTACCGCTGAGGTGAGTAAACTATGATGATCCCAGTCCGGTGTTTCACCTGTGGCAATGTCATCGGTGAACACTACGAAGCATTCGACGAACGCTCACAGCAGGGCGAAGATCCCGGCGAGGTCTTAGATGATCTCGGCGTGAGCCGTCACTGCTGTCGGCGTATGATGGTCTCGCATACAGACCTCGTCGACGTTGTTGCCCCCTACCAATGAGAGGCCAGTACAATCGCTACGAGAAAGCCCGAATTCTCGGTGCACGATCGCTACAGGTCTCCTACGGCGCGCCAGTGCTCGTTGAGACCGACCAGAGCGAACCGATCCTCATTGCAGCCGAGGAGTACGACGCCGGCGTCTTGCCGTTTACCGTCAAGCGTGATACATAATGACAAAAATTAGCTCGATTTCACTCCGACGCGTGCTCGATTCCCGTGGCAACCCCACGGTTGAAGCAGATGTGCTGACCGAATCCGGCGGCTTCGGCCGCGCGGCAGCCCCATCCGGTGCCTCGACCGGCGAGTTCGAAGCGATCGAACTCCCGCCCAAAGAGGCAATCGCCAACGCACGGGAACACGCCGTTCCACGCCTGGTTGATACCGTGTATGCGGGCGACCAGCGTGCGGTTGACGGCGCACTTCGTGCCGCAGACGGCACTGACAACTTCTCGGAGATCGGTGCCAACAGCGCCGTGGCCATCTCGATGGCCGCCGCGAAAGCAGCCGCCGACGTCCTCGGCGCACCGCTCTACCAGCACCTCGGTGGAGCGTTCCGCGGTGAGAATTTCCCAATTCCACTTGGCAACGTAATCGGCGGCGGCGAACACGCTAAAGACGCCACCGACATTCAGGAGTTCCTCGCTGCCCCGGTTGGCGCACCAAGCGTCGCCGAAGCCGTCTTCGCCAACGCGAAGGTTCACGGTGCAGCCGGCGACATTCTCGACGAACGGGGAATTGGTGCTGGCAAAGGCGACGAGGGCGCGTGGGCCCCACCGGTTTCTGACGCCGAAGCCTTCGAAATCATCGAAGAGGCGACGAGTCGCGTTGCCGACGAGGTCGGCTTCGAGATTAAGTTTGGTCTCGACGTTGCGGCCGCAGAGATGTTCGAAGACGGAGCCTACCAGTACAGCGACGGCGAGAAGTCGACCGATGAACAAATCGAGTACGTCGCCGACCTCGTCGAAGAGTACGATCTCGCGTATGTCGAAGATCCGTTCGACGAGAACGACTACGAGGCGTTCGCCGAGCTGACCGAACTGGTCGGCGACCGAACGCTCATCTGTGGAGATGACTTGTTTGTGACGAACGTCTCGAGGCTCGAAGAGGGCATTGAGAAGGATTCGGCAAACAGCATCCTTATCAAACCCAACCAGATTGGCTCGCTTTCCGACACCGTCGACGCGATTGAACTGGCGGTTCGAAACGGCTACAAGACGATTATCTCCCACCGGTCGGGAGAAACCGAAGATACGACGATTGCACACCTCGCAGTCGCAACCGACGCCGACTACATCAAGACCGGAACGGTTGCGGGCGAGCGAACCGCCAAACTCAACGAACTAATCAGAATCGCGGAAGACGCAGTATGAGCGACAACGACACCGAAACACTCGAAGAACAGGACGCGGCCGACGAGGCCAACGAGGAGCCTGTCGACGCCGAACCGGACGCCGAGAAGGCTGTCGAAGAGACAGTCGACGAGGACGAACCAGAAACCGACGCCGAGGCTGAAGTTGCCGACGAGGCAGCCGAGGCCGAAGAGGCGGAGGAAGAAGACGCTTCGCCGTTCGACGACGACGTGATGCCGGACGACGAGGCCGACCTGCTCATCCCCGTCGAGGACTACCTCGGCGCGGGTGTCCACATCGGTACCCAGCAGAAGACCAAAGATATGGAGCGGTTTATCCACCGCGTCCGAGACGATGGTCTGTACGTCCTCGATGTGAGCCAGACTGACGGCCGTATCCGGACGGCCGCGGACTTCCTGGCCGACTACAACCCCGAGCAGATCCTCGTGACCTCCTCGAGGCAGTACGGTCGGTTCCCTGCTGAGAAGTTCGCCGAGGCAATTGGTGCGCGTGCTCGAACGGGCCGGTTTATTCCCGGGACGCTGACCAACCCAGATTATGCGGGCTACATCGAACCCGATGTCGTCGTGGTCACAGACCCAATCGGTGACGCCCAAGCAGTCAAAGAGGCAATCACTGTTGGTATCCCTGTCATCGCGATGTGTGACTCGAACAACCAGGTCAGCAACGTCGATCTGGTAATTCCGACGAACAACAAGGGTCGCCGCGCACTGAGCGTCGTCTACTGGCTGCTGGCCAACGAGACGCTCGACCGCCGCAACGCTGGAACGGTTTACGCCCTCGAGGACTTCGAAGCCGCCCTGTAAGGGTTGGCTTCGGCGGCTGTATTTTATACAAGATGCCGAACAATCATAGTCGCTGACTTCCAACGCCGAATATGGACGGCACGCGGCTCCCGGGAGCAGCCGTCGAACGAGAGGATCGGATTATCCTCCACGTCGATATGGACTGCTTTTATGCCTCCTGTGA
>LKML01000118.1 GCA_001563795.1 Haloferacaceae archaeon B1-Br10_E2g22
GCTCGTGTACCAACGGCAGCTACGAGGACATTCTACCCGCGGCCAAGATGCTCAAAGGCCGTGAAGTCGCGATGCACACCGAGATGATCATCGCACCGGCCTCCAAACAGTCCGCCGAGATTCTGGCTCGCGAGGGCTGGGTTGCTGAGTTGATGGCAGCCGGTGTCAACTTCTCTGAGGCAACCTGTGGTGCCTGTATCGGCATCGGCCACGTTCCGGCTTCGGATTCGGTCTCGCTGCGAACGTTCAACCGCAACTTCGAGGGACGCTCGGGAATCGAAGACGACAACGTCTATCTCTGTTCGCCCGAGGTCGCGACCGCCGCAGCCATCGCCGGCGAAATCGTCGACCCACGCGATCTGGCCGACGAACTTGGCGATCTCGAGGCACCTGGTATCGAACTGCCCGAGAAGTACGATGGTTCGAAAACCGACCTCATCGCGCCCGACGAAGCTATCGATGATGAGCTTATCAAAGGCCCCAACATCGGTGACGTACCGCTGAAGGATCCGCTCGGTGACACCGTCGGCGGTGAGACGATCCTCAAAATGGAGGACAACATCACGACCGACCACATCATTCCGGCCACCGCAGATATCCTAAAATACCGCTCGAACATCGAGAAACTCTCGGAGTTCACGCTCTCGCGTGTCGATGACACGTTCGCCGAGCGCGCCAAAGAATCACCCGGCGGCGTCCTTGTCGCCGGTGAGAACTACGGTCAGGGATCGTCGCGTGAACACGCCGCGCTCTGTCCGATGTATCTCGGTATCGAGGCAGTCTTTGCTCAGAGCTTCGCTCGGATCCACCGCGCGAACCTGTTCAACTTCGGTATCGTTCCGCTCGAGATCGACGCCGAAACATACGAGGAACTCGAACAGGGCGACGACCTCGAAATCGTCGACGATATCGGCGACGGCGTCCGCTCAGGTGCCGAGGAGTTCACCGTCAGCGTCAACGATGAGTGGGAGTTCACCGCCGAACTCGACGCCTCCGAACGCGAACGCGACATTCTCGCCGCCGGTGGCAAACTGTCGTGGACCAAACAGCAAGCAGAATCAGGTGGCGCGGCTCCAGCCGACGACTGAGTAGGCTGTCCCGTTTTCAATTTTTTCGACCACGTAGCAATAGGCCCCCCGCGTGTCACTCTTTGTAAGATGAGCGCAGTCAGCACACAGTGAATCAGAGCGCCGAGCATCAATGAGAACGTATAAACCGCTGATAGGCAAATGACGTTTCAGACGCACCTCCAATGACTGACATCGCGCTCGCGGCAGATTTCGCGCTCATTATCGTTGCTGCGACGGCTGTCGGGCTTGTTGCCCGCAAGTTCGGCCAGCCAACGATCGTCGCCTACATTCTGACGGGTGTCATTCTCGGCCCTGTTGTCTTCGATGTCGTCACCGCCGAAGGGTTGGTCGACGTGATGGCCGAACTCGGGTTGGGCTTTCTGCTGTTTTTGCTCGGAATGAAAATGCGGTTTTCGGATATTCAAGAGATCCTCCGGCCTATCAGCAACATCGCTATCGGACAAACGGTTCTGCAGACAGCGTTGGCGTTTCTGGTCGCCTTAGCGCTCGGTTTCGGCACGACCGAGGTGCTCGTCATCGCGCTGGCGACCGTCTTCGGTGCAACGCCCGTGATCGTCAAGGTGCTGACTGACAAAGACGAGATCACCTCACTGCCGGGCAAATCGACGTTGGGGTCTTAATCGTCCAAGATATCTATCTCGTGGTCGTCCTCGCGCTTTTCAGCGCCGATTCACTCGATAACGCCTCTGAGATTGCTACCACGCTCGCAGTGATTTTCGTGATGATGGGCTTTATCGGGCTGTTTTCGATTCTCTCCTCGAGGTATCTGCTTCCACGGCTGTTTCGCCGGATTGCTGATAACAAGGATGTGTTTCTGATTGTGGCGATCGGCTGGGCGTTTCTGTTTATTGCGATTGCCGAAGGCTTCGATCTCTCGGTCGAAGTCGGTGCGTTCCTCGCAGGAATCAGTCTCGCCCAACTGCCGTACAGCAAAGAACTCGAAGACCGCATTACGCCGATCACTGACTTTTTCATTCTCGTGTTTTTCGCCAGCATCGGCCTGCAGATCGAGGGTCTCGGTAGTCTCCTTGCGTTCTGGCAGGAAGCGGCCGTCGCCTCGGTCGTGCTGATGGTCGGCAACTTCTGGATTATGTTCTATCTGATCGACCGCGAAGGCTTCAGCGTCGAGACCTCATTCATTGGGTCGATCAACATGGTTCAGGTCAGCGAGTTCTCGCTCGTCGTCGGCGCACTGGCGCTGGCACAGGGCTACATCGGCCCAGATGTCCTCGGCTATCTCACGCTGATGGCGCTTTTGACGATGACACTTTCGACATACATCATCGCATACAACCACGCCATCTACGAACGGGTCTCGCCGTGGTTCAGCCGGTTCGAAGACGGGAAAAAAGCCGACAGAGAGATCAAAGAATACAACAATCACGCCGTCGCGATTGGCTACGATGAGATCACCGAACGTGCCCTGCCAGTACTGAAAGACGCCTACGACGATGTCGTCGTTATCGACCGAAAGACCGACCATATCGAACAGGTCAAAGACGAAAAGCAATACGAGTACGTTTTTGGAGACTTCCGCCACAAAGAAGTCAGAAAAGCCGCCAACCTCTCGAAAGCATCCTTCGTGTTGAGCTCGAGCGTTCAAACGGAGGTCAACGAAATTCTGTTGGCTGAAACAAACGACGAGGCGGTCGTCTTTGTCGAAGCCGAACGCATTGCTGATGCGCGCAGACTGTACGACAGTGGTGCTGCTTACGTGATCCTGAGTACCTACCTTACCGCCGCAACGCTCTGTGAGTATCTCGAACAGTACTTTACCGACCCCTCGGCGTTCGAAGCCGCAACGCAGGCCGACATCGAACGTATCCGACAGCGCCAAGTGGCTACCAACGACTCGAGTAGCCTATTCGAGAGCACTCCGTCCACAGGGGGTGGGGCCGATGACTGAGGTCGTTCTGGCGCTGTCGGTCGTCTTTATTACCGCCAGTGTGCTGTTGGTGATTGCCAATCAGTTTGGCTTCTCGCCGATTCCGTTCTACATTATAGCAGGGCTGATCACCGGCGTGTTCGTCGATCAGCCAGAACTAGTTGAGTTGGCCCAGTGGGGGATCGCATTTCTCGTGTTCGTCTTCGGGCTGCGACTAGACGTTTCGGATCTCCAGTCGGTGCTCCGTGACGGAGAGGTCGTCGCGATCACCCAAGTCGCGGTTGTCGGACCGATCGCAGTCATCGTTGGCTATCTGTTTGCGATCAGTTTCGGCTTCGACGAACCGATTCGAAACGCGATCTACTTTGGTGCGGCGGCCACCCTTAGCTCGACGATTGTAGGTGCTGGCGTGTTCAAAGCCGAACTCCGAAACAACCTCGTCCACGGTCGGCTCGCCTCGTCGATCCATCTGTTCGATGATCTGATCGCTATCGCTGTGGTGCTCGTCTTGTCGGCCGAAGTCATTACTGATCCGACAGTGGTTACCTCGAAACTCGGCTTTGGTGTGCTGTTTTTGATTGCCGGGCTGTTCATCTATCGGCACGGCTTCGAGCTGTTGGTTCGGGCGGCCGACGGCACTGACGAACTCGTGTTGATGGGCAGTATCTCGATTCTGATCGCCTTTATGCCGGCCGCCGAAATCGCCGGCATTTCGATTGTTATTGGTGCGTTTGCGGCCGGCATTGCTATCAGAAATGACCGCGCAGAATCGCTCAGCATGCGCAACGGAATCGAGTCCATCAAGGACTTTTTCGTCGCAATCTTCTTTGTCACTATTGGCGCACTTGTCCAACTACCCGATCTCGAGGGGCTACTGATCGCTTCGGTGTTGATTGGACTCGTTCTCTTGGTTAACCCACTGATTCAACTCGTGACGTTTCTGTACGAGGGCTATGACTCTCGAACCGCATTCCTTGCGTCTTCGAGTCTTAATCAGATCAGTGAGTTTTCGCTCATCATCGCGATTCAGGCACTGCTGTTGGGGACGATTGCTGATGCGCTGTTCGATGCGATTATTCTGGCTGCGGTGACGACGATGTTGTTGACCGTTGTGGGCCGCCGGTACGAAGACCAGATCTACGATCGCGTTGTCGCACCTCTAGTTGGCGGCCGACAGAGTCGGTTTGTCGACACCCACAGTCAGGTGGACGAGCGGCTGTCGGGTCACGTCGTCGTGATCGGGTATGGCCGACAGGGCCGCCAACTGGTCGAACGGCTCACCGAGTTAGGCGAGCCGTATGTGGTCGTCGACAACGATCCCGCACTCTGGGAGGAACTCGACGCCGAGTGTCGAAACTACGTATTGGGCGATGCACAAAACGACTACACCCGCGAGAAGGCCCGACTCAACGAGGCCAGACTGCTCGTCTCGACGGTCGATCACCAACCCGTCTCGAGGTCACTGCTTGCAGTTGAGACCGACGCAGATATGATCGTCCGTGCGAGTTCCTCGAGTGAAGCGGCTGACCTGCTCGACAGTGGGGCAACGTTCGTCAGCGTCCCGAGCGTGCTCGCGGCCGACGGGCTCGTCGACACCGTGCGGGAGGTCATCGAGGATGACCGCGAGCTTTCGCGGATTAAAACCGAACAGCTCACGACGCTTAGAGAACTCGAACGCCGCGGGCTCGCCACACGATTCGAACGAAGCTAACGCCGACTACAACGGGCCGCCAAAGTATTCGTGAACAACAACAACTGCAGCGAGTCCGAGGACGAACAATACGGCCGCGAGCACCGTTGACAATTCGATAGCCGCGGACAATCCAAGCGCACCAGCTATCGCCAGCGCAATGCCGACAGCATACGTCCCGAGATTCCGCAGCAGCCGACCGACGTTTCCCGCCGAAAACATTGATTAATCGTTCTTTGTCGGACAGCTATAATAAGCTCCTGATCCGCTTGAGGCTGCCAACGACTTTTTACCGCCGACAAGCCACCGTGTGTGTCGGGCCGCCTGCAGACGTACTCACGAAGCCGTCTGCTGGCTGTAGTCTTTAGCGGTTGTGTAGGCGTCTTGTAGCTGCTTGAACTCTGCTTCGCTGCCGCCGCGGTCGGGGTGGGCCTGTTTTACCTGCGAGCGATAGGCGTCTCTAACGGCGTCTTCGGAGGCTCCGGCTTCGAGCCCAAGCGTCTCGAAAGCGGTTGCGACCGTCTGGTCGGCCCTCGGAGGCGTCGGGTTTCGCCTCGGTTCTTCGACTTCGAACGGGAGCCGCCGACCCAGATTGGCGATTGGCATCTCGTCTTCACAGAGAACAACGTACGTCTCCGCAGACTCGAGGCCGAAAAACACCCGTGGATCGAACGTAACCACGACATCTCGGCGAGGGAGATAGAAGGCGACCTCCATGCCGTCGAGTTCGTACTCCTCGACGAACGGCTCGCCAATCGCATTCAGATACGACCGGATCTCGACGTGGCGACGGAGCGTCCCGTCGACGTGCCGATGGTCGTAGCTCTGGGTGCGGTCGGGAAACAGCCGGTCACCGAAATAGAAGGCGGCAGCGACAGCCACCGAGGCGAAGAAACCGACTATAACTCCCAACACCAGCCACGTCGGCAGCAGCGACACCAGCTCAGTTGGCACACCGGCAGTTGGTGACGGAGAATAAAGAACTTCTCGGGAGCGCGCTGTCGGCTGTTTAGATCACGTCTTCGGCCTTCAGGCCTGCAATCGCATCATCAACGAGGCTCTCGAGGGTCTCGTAGGGGAAATCCTGGTGGCCGCCAAGTTTTGAGGCGAGTTCCATCGCCGACAGGGTTCGGTCGCCCGCCGTAAACGTCGTCCCTGGCCCGTTAGGGAGTGCTGGAACCAGATCCATCTGGGTTGTCACCGGAAACTCGGCGTCACCGAACGCCTCGGTAAACTGTTCGCGGAGTTCCGCTTCGACATCGGTCATATCCTTCATTGACCGCAAGACGATCAAAAACGTTCCGGAACGGCAACAGACGAGGTTCGAGTGAGCGTTGGTTGCGCCGGAGAACCAAAGTATTCACTATGGCCGAAATCCTACCTGTGGGTATGAGCGACAACGCACCGGTCTCTCGACGCGGCTTTCTCCGAACCACTGCCGGAGCGACCGCCGCGGCGGGAGCCGCAACCGCTGCGACGGGTACTGCGGCGGCCCAACAAGAAATGCCGGAGTTCGACTACATCGACGGTGTCGATGGCGGCGAAGAAGACTTTCGCGGCGAAGACGAAGTAACGGTGATGGTCGGTGCGGAAGGCAACGGTGGGGATCTCGCCTTCGAGCCGGCTGGTATTTGGATCGACCCGGGTACGACCGTCGTCTGGGAGTGGACTGGGGCAGGTGGCGAACATAACGTCGTCACCGTCGATGGCCCTGCTGATCTCGACAGCGATCTCACCGCTGAGGAGGGCTTTACCTACGAATACGAGTTCACCGAGGATGACGAAGGTATCACCGACTACGTCTGCGAGCCACACGATGCACTCGATATGAAAGGTGCAGTCGCGGTTGGCGACGACGTGCCGACCACCGAAGCCGGCGGTGGCGGTGCTGCCGACGGCGCACCACAGATTCCGGATTCAGCCAAAACGCTGGGTATCGCAACCACATTTGCGATGGTCTCGACGCTTGGGTTCGCCTTTTTCTTCATCAAATACGGCGGCGACTACGCCGACGAGTAACATCGGCCTGCTGAGGGTCGGTTTCTGTATCCGCTCTGTTCAGCTACGAGCTGCTCAAACAGTTCCACGAAAGCGGAGATGGTTGCC
>LKML01000119.1 GCA_001563795.1 Haloferacaceae archaeon B1-Br10_E2g22
TGCTGTCGCTGATCGAATCGACAATCGAACGCTGCCGTGCGCTGGGCGTCGACACCAGCATCTGCGGACAGGCAGCCTCGAAGTCCGCGATGGTACAGTTCCTTGTCGAAGAAGGTGTGAGTTCGATTAGCGCGAACATCGATGCGGTCAGAGACGTCCAACACGAGGTCAAACGGGTCGAACAGAAACTTCTGTTGGACTCGGTTCGCTAGAAGATCCCGACGATAAACGCCAACCCAACCGCAACGAGGACGACTGCGGTGAGCGTTGGCAAGTAGGGCGTGTACTGTTCGATTTGTTCCCGGTGGTGTTCGTAGCCGGCGATCAACAGCAGTGTGGGTGCGAGAATCGCCGCAATTACTGCCAGCGAGTACAGCAGCATAAGCTCGAGACAAAACGGCGTGCCAGCACAGATCGCCAGAATCTGAATCGGTTCTTCGTGGGCGAATCCGAGGACGAGCGCAGTGACCCCGAGCGTCAGCAGTCCCTCTTCGGCGTGTTCTCGGGTGGGATGCATATGGCCGCCGCCGGGAAGTCGACCCCGAATGCCGCCGAGGAATCCGGTCGGTTCGTCATGGCCGTCGTGATGGTCGCTGTGTTCGTGGCCGTGGTCGTCGTGCGTATGCTGTTTGTGATTGTAGCCGTCGTGGTTGTCGTGACCCTCGCGGTATTCCTGATTGTGGTCGCCGTCTGTGTCGTGATCATGGTTGTGGTGGCTATGCTGGTCGGCAGCGTCGTGGCTGTGGTGCTCAAGGTGGTCATGATCGTGCTGATGGCCGTGGCCGCCGCTTGCGTACTCATAGATACCGAGTGCAATCAGCATGCTCCCGGCCAGCGGTTTCATCCACGGGCCTTCGGCGAACGCCGCAAAACTGGCAAACCAGAAGTACGCAACCACGAGCGCAATACTACTGATGAGATGGCCGACACCCAAAATCAGCGCGGCGACGGTGCCACGGAGCCACTTTCGGTCGTACCCCAGCGCGTAGGTCGCCGCAATCGGCCAGCCGTGATCCGGCAGAATGCCGTGAATCACTCCAAGGCCCATGACCGCCGCGATGAGTCCGAGATCCATACCGAACCGTCGGGTATCTGCCCCTAAACCGGTTGTTACTACCTGATTCGGGGTTCGGTAATAACGACACTGCGAGCCGAGCGTCTCGACACATCGTTCGGCTCACCCTGATTCGGCTATCGCTGGTTCATCCCGGTTAGCCCAACTCAAGATGAGCCGAACAGGGTGAATCAACTCGAGTTGATGTACCGTGGTTCGGCCTGTTGATTGTTTCGCATATGAATTATTTCAGTAATATTGTTTCGAAACAAAATCTCAACGTTGATACGCTGCGGTGGGCAACATCACCACATGCGAGGCAAGCGAGAGTTAGACGAAACCGACATCAGGATCGTCCAACTGCTGGCAGAAAACAGCCGACGCGCCTTCAGTGAGATCGCCGACCACGTGGGGCTTTCGCCGCCGGCAGTCTCCGAACGCGTCGATCGACTCTGCGAGCAGGGTGTTATTCGCGGTTTTAGCATCGCTGTCGATCGCCAGCAGCTCAACGCTCGAACGCCGATTCTTCTCGAGTTTCAGGTAACACCACCACACGCCGAGTCAGTGTACACCCAACTGAGCCGAACCGAAAGCATCGAACACGTCTTTCAGACTCACGACAGCCGTGTCATCGCACAGGGACACCCACCAACGGTCGATCTCAGCCAGTGGCTCGAGGCGACCCTCGAAATGACTCACATCTCACAGTTTGATATTAGCCTGCTCGATAAACAAACCTGGAGTATGCAGCTTGCAGACTCGGAGTTTACTGTTTCGTGCGTTGTCTGCGATAATACCGTCGACAGCGAAGGCATCCGAACGGAGTTCGATGGCCAGACGAAGGCCTTTTGCTGTTCGTCCTGTCTCGCAGAGTATGAAACCGAGTACGACGCCCGCCACTCGCGGGTCAACTGACCGTGAGTTTGGATTCTAAATAGTTCGGCTCACAAACCCGCAGTCTGTTAATAGAAACCCGCTTGAAACAAGAGCCCCTCTGTTAGCCTAGGTGATTCAATCGTGATATCAACGATCTCTATATCGGGCATGTCGTGTGCGACCTGCGCCTCGGCAGTCGAAGAGAGTATAACCGCTCTCGAGGGCATTGACTCGGCTGATGTCAACTTCGCAACCGACGAAGCCACCGTCGAGTACGACCCACAGCAGGTTGGCCTCGATGAGATATACGACGCTATTGCGGCTGCGGGCTACGAACCTGACCGCCAGACGACAACAGTCGGCATCGCTGGGATGTCGTGTGCGACGTGTGCATCGGCCGTCGACGACCACGTCTCGACACTCGCCGGAGTGTTGAGCGTAGATGTCAATGTTGCCACCGACGAGGCAACTGTCTCGTTTAACCCCCACGATACGACTCGAAACGCGGTCTATGATGCCATCGAGACTGCCGGCTACGAACCCGACCGGCCGACAGAAGGCGACAATCTCACCGAGGAACGCGAAAGCGCAGTCGAACGCGAACTCCGAACCAAACGCAACTGGACGATCATTGGTGGCCTACTAGCCGCGCCGTTCTTGTTGGTGATGGTTGATATGTTCGTGCCGGGCTTTCTGCCCGAGACCGTCTTTGGCCTTGAGACCGGCTGGTATGAGTTCATTCTCGCCACAGGGCTGATGGCAACACTCGGCCGACACTTCATCAAGGGAGCCTACGCCGCGTTCGTCAACAACCGACAGGCCAACATGGATACACTGGTCGCAGTCGGCACCTCGGTAGGGTATCTCTACAGTACGGGTGTCCAACTCGAGTGGATCGTTGGCGGACTCTACTTCGAGGCTGTCGCGATCATTCTGTGGTTTATCTACGTTGGTGTCTGGCTCGAGGCGCGCTCGAAAGCGCGGGCTTCGTCGGCACTTCGTGAACTCTTAGAGATGCAGGCCGACGAAGCAACGCTCATCCGAGATGGCGAGGAGGTCGTCGTTTCAGTTGACGACATCGAAGTCGGCGAGGTAATGAAAGTTCGACCGGGCGAAAAGATTCCAACAGACGGCATCGTAGTTGAGGGCCACAGCGCGGTCGACGAATCGATGGTGACTGGCGAATCAGTCCCTGTGGAAAAAACTGACGGCGACCAGGTCGTCGGCAGTACGATCAATGAAAACGGCGTCCTGCTAGTCGAAGCAACGAATGTCGGCGAACAAACCGCGATCCAACAGATCGTCAAACGCGTCAAAGAAGCACAGGCTCGCCAACCAGACATCCAGCGTGTCGTCGATCGCGTGAGCGCGTATTTCGTGCCTGCGGTCATTCTAAATGCGCTCGCCTGGTCGACGCTGTGGTTCGTCTTCCCCGAGTCGCTCTATAGTATCTCGGCCGCACTCGGCGGTTGGCTGCCGCTGCTCGAGCCGGTCGGCGGTGGACCGGTCGTTGGTGGCGTGCCGGTCTTCGAGTTTTCGATTGTCGTGTTGGCCTCCTCGCTGTTGATCGCCTGCCCTTGTGCGCTGGGGTTGGCGACGCCGATGGCGACGATGGTTGGATCGACAATCAGTGCAAAAAACGGTGTCCTGTATAAAGGTGGAGATATCCTCGAGAAAGCTCGCAATATCGACGTGGTCGTCTTCGACAAAACCGGAACGCTCACCCACGGCAACATGGAGCTAACAGACGTCATTCCGGTTGGAGACGCACCCCAGGCCGAAACAGAGCGGGTGGCTGATGGAGGCGTTATCGAAACCCGAGACCTCGAGCGAGCCAGCGCCGACCAACCCAGCGAGGAGTTCGTCCTCTCGGTTGCGGCGAGTGCGGAATCGGGCTCCGAACACCCACTGGCCGAGGCCATCGTCGAGGCCGCAACTGACCGCGGTCTCGACTTGGAAACTCCCAGCGAGTTCGAGAACGTCCCCGGCCACGGGATTCGGGCGACGATTCCAGCCGGCGAAGTGTTGGTTGGCAACCGCAAACTGCTGGCCGACAACGGCATCGATTCCACCCCGGTCGAAGCAACGATGGAACGACTCGAGCGAGCGGGCAAAACCGCCATGTTAGTTGCGCTTGATGACAAACTACTGGGAGTTGTCGCCAATGCCGATACTGTCCGCGAACGCGCGAAAGAAACCGTCGATCAACTGCAGACTCGTGGCTATGAGGTACTGATGTTGACCGGCGACAACGAACGCACCGGCCGAGCAGTCGGCACACAACTCGGGATTCCCGACGTCAACGTTCACGCCGAAGTGTTGCCCGAGGACAAAGCCGACGCCATCGACGAGATTCAGGCCGACGGCTCTCGAGCGATCATGGTTGGCGACGGTGTCAATGACGCACCCGCACTGACGACCGCCCACGTTGGCGTCGCTATCGGTTCGGGAACGGATGTCGCCATCGAGAGCGGCGATATTACGCTGATGCGGGATGATCCGAAAGACGTGCTCAAAGCGATGCGGATTGCGGATGCGACGATCTCAAAGGTGCGACAGAACCTCTTTTGGGCGTTTGCCTACAATGCGACGCTGCTGCCGATTGCTTGGATTGGACTGCTCAATCCCGCGCTTGCTGGGATCGCTATGGCCGCCTCGAGTGTGTCGGTTGTCTCAAACAGCCTGGCGTTTATGCGATGGGATCCACACGACGAGTACGTTTTCGTCCCGCTCAGGCCGTTCGTCTGGTTGTCGCGTCGGCTCGGCTGATTACAGTACGACGACGAACAGCACGAACGCTCCCAGAATCGACAGCGTCAACAGGATCTGGACGACCGACGAGGCCAACACCCCCGCGGCAGTGTATGCCGACCGGCGGGCGGCGGTTTCGATTGCTGTGCCCTCTTTTAGCTCGAGCAGAAAGACGGTACCAACAACGCCGACGATAATTCCGATTGGGCCCATAACGAACAGCAACACCAGCCCGCCGACCGTCGAGGCGACCAGTACCTGATTCGACGAGCCGCTGGCTTTCGCCGCAAGCGGCCCGCCGAGATGCTCGAAGACGACCGCCAACAGTGCAGTCAGCGTCAACACCGTGACGACCAGCGGCCCAACTGGTTCGCTGCCGAACAGCACGTACGTCCAGACGCCTGCCAGCGAGAGGAGTCCCGACGGAACCAGCGGCACGACGCTGCCGACGACACCGACGACCAGCAGCGCGAGTGCCACGACTAACACGAACTCGACCATACTGGTCTGTCGTCGCTTGGCCGGATAAGTGCCACGTCGGCCGACGTCCACGGCTTGTTTGCCGCTCGGACGACTCATCGCCTGCCGGATGTTTTTATACCAAAACGACGCTATCTCGTCGTGATTCGTGTGACTGGTCTCGACTATCGGGTGTGTGTCTGTGTCGTTGGCTTTCTTGTGGTTGTTGGTATGGCACCCGTCGCCGGGTCAACGCCACTCGCAGAGCCCGTCCACCCGGCTTCGACGCCTGCGACGACAGACGGGACGATTCTCGAGTTGTATCCGAATCCGACGACCGAACAGAACCACGGCGAGTACGTTCTTGTTGAACTCGACACACCGGGCGAATGGACACTCACCGACGGCCAACAGACGGCCGAACTCCCCGAGGGCCCCGGAACCTACGCCGTCAGTCGCCACCCGAACAACACAGCCGCACACACCAACGAGCAGATCATCGAAACCGAAAGTCACCTTCGCTTGGCTGTCTCTGGTGATCGCCTCAAGCTCAAACGAGATGGCCAGGCCGTTGACACTGTCAGCTACGACCACGCCCCAGAGAGTCACCGCTGGCACCACGACCGCGAGCCCAACTGGCAGCCCGATGGCTTCGAGCCACGAGAGCCGAAAACCGTTGAGGACAAACCTCTCGAGGCGTTTGTCCTTCCGGATGCGACCGAACCGACACTTGAGACGCTCGCCGAAGCCGACGACCGGCTGTATCTGGCAGCCTATACCCTGGAGTCCGAACGCGTTGTTGAGAAGCTCATTACTGCCGACGAGCAAGGCGTTGATGTGGCGGTGCTCGTTGAGGGCGGGCCGGTCGGTGGCGTCTCAACCAACCAGGCAGCCAATCTTGAGAAGCTCACCGAAGCCGGCATCAGCCCGCAGGTGATGACCGGCGAACAGACCCGCTTTCGGTACCACCATCCGAAATATGCGGTTGTCGACAACCGGGCAGTTGTGCTCACCGAAAACTGGAACCCCTCGGGCATAGAGGGAGCCGAGAACCGTGGGTGGGGTGTGGTCGTCGAGTCGTCGAAGGCGGCCGATGAGGTGGCCGCCGTCTTCGAGCACGACGCCAGTTGGGACGACACTGCCGATTGGGCTGACGCCCGCGAGGAGATCGATACACACGAGTATGAATCCGCCAGCGGTGAGTTCGACCAGCACCACGCGCCCAAAACTACGACCGCCGAACAGCTAACGATCCTGACCGCCCCGGATAACGCTCTCGAGGAACTGGAACGGAAGATCGATGCAGCCGACGACCGGCTGGTTGTTGTCCAACCTCGGATCAGCGACACCGATTTTCGATTGCTCCAGGCAGCCATACGGGCGGCCGACCGTGGCGTTGAGGTCCGGATTCTACTGGGCAGCCAGTGGTACGACGAGGCTGACAACGAACAACTCGCAACCGAACTCCGAGCGCAGGCCGAAGCAACCAACTCGTCTTTGGCGGTTCGACTCGCCGAAGACACCGATCGGTTTGGCACGATCCACTCGAAAGGAATCGTTGTCGACGATACTGCAGTCGTCGGCAGTCTCAACTGGAA
>LKML01000120.1 GCA_001563795.1 Haloferacaceae archaeon B1-Br10_E2g22
ATCCAACGACAGAGGCGTCGCTGTTTTACTGTGTGGGGACGTTGAACCCACAATGACGCTACTCGGAGCCAGTCACACCGATCTCGGTGCGACGTTCAGCACGCATGGAGGCCGTGAGGTCGTCGATCACTACGGCCGGCCGGCCGTTGCTCACCGCGCGGTTCGCAACGGTGTCGGCCTCATCGAGATGGGGTATGGAATCATCTCCATCGAAGGCACAGACCGACTCGAGTACGTCGATAACATCGTCTCGAACCGGGTGCCTGAACAGAACGGGATGGGCTGTTATGCGCTCTTGTTAGATCCACAGGGACGAATCGAATCCGACTGCCACATCTACAACGCCGGCGAGAGACTACTGTTGTTCACGCCGCCGGCGACTGTAAGTGACATCGTTGAGGATTGGAGCCAGAAGGTGTTCGTCCAGGATGTCGAAATCACTGACCTCAGCGATGCGTTTGGCGTCTTCGGCATCCACGGCCCACAGTCGACTGAAAAAGTCGCATCCGTACTGAACCACGCTGGCGCACCCGAACCAGAATTGACCTTCGAACGTGGGTCAATGGGTGATGCTGGCGTTACCGTAATCGCCAGCGACAACCCGACCGGCGAGGAGGGTTATGAGGTGATCTGTGGGGCCGACGACGCTGAAGTCGTCTACGATACGCTGCTCAATCACGGACTCAACGCTGCGCCCTTCGGCTACCAGACGTGGGATAGCCTCACCTGTGAGGCCGGCACGCCGCTGTTCGAGACCGAACTCGACGGGCAGATTCCGAACACGCTTGGCGCACGATACGCCCTGGATTTCGAGAAAGGCTGTTTTGTCGGTCAAGAAGTCGTCTCGAAGGTCGAAAACCGCGGTCGGCCGAGTTCACGGCTGGTCGGACTCACGACCGACGACCTCGTTGCGGCAGGCCAGACAGTGACCGTCGACGGCAGCGCAGTCGGCGAGATCACCCGTGCTGTCGAGAGTCCATCGCTGGACGAACCCATCGCCTTGGGCATGCTCGAGTTCGGAACATCGCCCACGAACGTCGAAATCGAAACCGAACACGGTACCGTTTCGGCCAGTGGCATCGAACTACCGTTTGTTACCGCAAGCGCTGAGTCGCTGCGCATCCCGCAGTATGAAACAACTGAACCCCCGGCCGAGTAGCGTGATAGCTGGCTGCGATGGTACACTGAGCGGTTAGAGGCTCACGAAAACAGCCGCCTGAGGTGTGTTTTTGAGAAAAACGACGAGGGTTTGTCCATATGAACGCCGATTTCGCCAGCCAACGCGGTGAGACCGAGTTGTTGGATCGGCTCGGGCAGCGAGTAGGCTCGCCGAATGAGATGGCCCATCCGGATTTCGGTCGAGAGAGTCTGTCGCCAGGCCGATTCATAGACCTCGAGAGACTCTGGGCGATGTGGTTGAATGTGTCGAGCAGCACAGTCTGCGGCGGTCATGCCGTAGAGAATTCCACCGCCCGTAAACGGTTTGGTCTGGGCTGCGGCATCCCCAAGCAGAAAGATTCGGTCAGTACTGACAGTCTCAGGCGGGCCAATCGGGATCGCACCTGAACAAAACCGGTCGGTCTCGACATCGTACTGCGTTGTGAGCCGCTCGAACAGTGCGGTCACATCGTCGCCCGGCGGTGCGGCCAGTCCGTACTCAACGCCGGCGTCGCCACGTGGAATGCGCCAAGCAAAAAAGCCAGGCACTGTCAGATGGACGTCGACATGGTCGGTGTGGTCGGCCTCGTCGCTAAAAGCGAGGACGCCATGGAGTGTCTCATCGGGTTCAGGAAGGCCAGCGGCCTGACGAACACGTGAGACAGGCCCGTCACAGCCGGCGACCATCCGGGCTTCGAACGTCTGGGTTCCCTCTTTGTCAGCCATAGAAACGGTTACTTCGACGTGGTTAGGATGTTCCGTGAGTGCTGTGACAGTATGGTGTTCCCGAACGTCCGCGCCAGCACGGCGAGCACAGTCAGCAAGCGTCTGATCCAGCCCAATGCGGTCGATGACATTCGAGACCTCTTCGGTTTTATAAAACAAATGGCTCTCGGCCTCAGGGCCACCGGTGTGAAAATTCGCGCCGTAGATTCGGTTCTGAAAGAGGTTTTCGCGGGCCGAATCGGGAACGAAATTCCAGATGTCGGTACTGACGTGGCCCGAACAGGCCAACGGCTCGCCGACTGTCGCCTTCTCGAGGGCAAGTACGTCGTAGCCCTTCTCGGCGGCTCGGCGAGCAAACCGCGCGCCGGCAGGACCGACACCGACGACGACGAAATCATACATACCAATCAGTTCGGAGCAGCGTGCATATAGTTTGTCAGTTCATACATTGCACGCGAAAAACACGGTAGCAACTCACTACCCACGGCAACCGCTGGTCGGTATTATGCAGGCCTGACGGTAATGCCGATTGGTGGTGCCTCCCAGAGAGTCTCATCGCGTTCGGCGAGTTGAAAAATGATATCAGACTCGCCGATCTCCTCGCCGACAATCCGAAGGTGATCACCGTGGCTGTCGACTGACATCGTCTCGAGGGTATCGCCAACACGCCGCGCTTGCAGGTGGTAGGGTTCGTCGTCTCCAATCGGAATAGACTCTCGGTCGTGGTTTTTGAACTCCGCACCAAGCGACAGCACTGACCCACGCCGAATGTCCGGGATCTCACCATGCCAGTGGTGGTGATGGGTATCTGCTACCGGTTCAGTTCGGTCAGCCTGCCGGTCGTAGACCCAGAGTTCTGCAACTAACGCCTCGGCCTCGTCGGCGTCTGGGACAACCGTCTCGAGACACCCACAGAGACCGACGCTAAAGGCCGCGCCAGTCACCCCAAGTAGTGACCGCCGTGTTGTCTGAGCGTTCATTCAACACACGCTTGGTTTGTGACAGTATCAGTACTCGGCGACTACAGTGGACGGATTGTTCAGCAGGAGAAAGTTCTGCACTGCGTTGAGAGGGGCGTGTTGTTAGTCGTCGCTGGCTGCTTTCGCTGGCTTGCGACGATCAGACCGGGGGCCTTCCATCTCGACGGCTGGAAGATAATCTCGGAGGTATCTTCCGGTATGTGAGTTCTCACTGCGGGCAACCTCCTCAGGTGTCCCGCTGGCGACGACCTGGCCGCCGCCTTCGCCGCCTTCAGGCCCGAGATCGATGATGTGGTCTGCGTTTTTGACCAGATCCAACTCGTGTTCGACAACTACGACGCTGTTGCCGTTATCAACGAGTCGTTGCAGCACGTCGATCAGTTTTCGTTCGTCTTCTTTGTGAAGCCCGGTTGTCGGCTCATCAAGCAGATACAGCGTGTCACCAGTCTGTTTTTTGCCCAACTCCTCGGCGAGTTTGACCCGCTGGGCTTCGCCGCCCGAGAGCGTTGTTGACGGCTGGCCAAGTGACATGTAGCCTAATCCAACGTCTTTGAGCAGTTTGAGCCGCCGTCGGAGCTGTGAGTTGGCCTCGAAAAAGTCGTATGCTTCGGCTACTTCCATGCCCAGGACGTCTGCGATGGTTTTGTCCTTGTAGGTGACATCTAAGGTCTCGTCGTTGTATCTCGAGCCGCCACACTCTTCACAGGGAACATGGACGTCTGAGAGGAAGTTCATCTCGATTCTGACCGTTCCCTGGCCGCCACAGGCTTCACATCTACCGCCTTTGACGTTGAACGAAAAGCGCCCCTTCTTGTAGCCGCGCTGTTTCGAGAGTTTTGTTTCGGCGAACAGTTCGCGGATATAATCGAACACGCCCGTATACGTCGCCGGGTTCGACCGCGGCGTCCGACCAATGGGACTCTGGTCGATCAGTCGGACGGTCTCGATGTTGTCCAACCCCTCGAGAGCATCGTGCTCACCGGGATCGACGCTGGTGTTGTCGTTCATTTGGCGAGCGAGACTCTTATACAGAATATCGTGCATCAGCGTCGATTTGCCCGAACCCGAAACACCCGTAACAGCCGTAAAGACACCCAGCGGGATCGGTACATCGAGATCCGAGAGGTTATGCTGGCGTGCGCCACGAATCGTGAGTTCGCCGTCAGCCTCGCGTCGCTCTCCGGGAACGGGGATTTCTTTTCGGCCCGATAGATACTCGCCAGTGACCGATTCGTCGGCCCCACAGATTTCGTCGAACTCACCTTGGACGACGATTTCGCCGCCGCGTTTGCCGGGGCCAGGTCCCATATCGATCACGTTGTCTGCCCGGCGCATCGTCTCTTCGTCGTGTTCGACGACGATGAGCGTATTGCCGAGATCCCGCAGTCCCTCGAGGGTGTTCAGTAGGCGGTCGTTATCCCGCTGGTGAAGGCCTATCGAAGGCTCATCAAGCACATAGAGCACACCGACCAGTCCCGAACCAACCTGCGTTGCGAGTCGAATGCGCTGGCTCTCGCCGCCAGAGAGGGTCGCAGCCTCTCGGTCGAGTGTGAGATACTCGAGGCCGACTTCTTCCATAAAGCCCAGCCGCGCACGAATCTCTTTGAGGATCTCGGTAGCAATCGTTCGTTCGCGCTCGGAAAGTTCCTCTTCGAGACCTTCGAAATGTCGGCGCGCACCGCCGATAGAGAGTTTGTTGACATCGGTGATCGAGGTGCCACCAACGAGGACGTGCCGTGATTGTTCTTTGAGCCGTGTCCCGTTGCAGGCCGGACATTCGGTGACGGCCATATACTCCTCGATGTGTTCTCTGGTGCCTTTCGAGTCGGTCTCGACGTGTCGACGATCCAGATTCGGAATTACACCTTCGAACCGTTTTTCTTTCCGCCGGGTACCGTTTCGGGTCGAGCGTTCGAAGACGACCTGCCGGTCAGTGCCGTAGAGGAACTGCCGTTGGATGTCGTCGTCGAGTTTGTTCCACGGTGTTTCGACGCTGACGCCGAAGTGCGCGGCAACTGAGTCAATTCGGGTTCGGTAGTACGACCGATTGTAGCTCCAGGCCTCGAAGACGTCTTTCAGTGGTTTGGTTGGATCCTGGATAATCAGCTCCTCGTCGACCTCTTTGGCCTGGCCGATTCCCTCACACTCCGGGCAGGCTCCGTGTGGGCTGTTGAACGAAAACGACCGTGTTTCGATCTCCGAAAACTGAAAGTCGCTGTTCGGGTTGCCGAGTGCTTCGGAGAGTTCGACGACAAGCCGGTCGTCACCGTCGCCGGCCAGATCGCCCGTTGATCGCGAGTTCGATCCGAGCGGGGGGTCTTCGGGTGGCTCAGGTACGATGACTTTGAGCACGCCGTCGGCCTCCTCGAGGGCGGTTTCGACGCTGTCGGTGATTCGTGAGCGCGCATCCGCAGAGAGCTTTAGCCGATCGACAATGACATCGATGGTGTGGTCGTAGTTTTTATTCAGATCCGGTTTTTCGATGGTCAGATCATAGGTCTCACCGTCGACTTCGACTCTCGAGTAGCCGTCGGCGACAAGTTCATCGAACAGATTCTCGAATGCTCCTTTCTGGTCGCGGACAACCGGTGCGGCGAGTTTGGCTCGCGTGCCCTCGGGGAATTCGAGTAGTTGACGAACCATCTCTTGGGCGCTCTGTTCGCCGACCTCTTCGCCAGTAATCGGATCATACTGGGTGCCGATTCGCGCATACAGCAAGCGGAGATAATCGTGGAGTTCGGTGACGGTTCCGACCGTCGAGCGGGGATTGTTGGCAGCGTTCTTCTGGTCGATAGAAATCGCCGGAGAAAGCCCCTCGACGGCCTCGACTTTGGGTTTGTCCATCTGGCCCAAAAAGTTCCGAGCGTACGCCGACAACGACTCGATGTAGCGACGTTGGCCCTCGGCGTAGATCGTATCGAACGCCAGTGAGGATTTTCCCGACCCTGAAAGGCCGGTGACGACCGTAAAGGCCTCCCGAGGAATCTCGACGTCGATTTCTTTGAGGTTGTGCTCTTCGGCGCCACGGACAGTGATATACTCTTTCATACTACGTCTTGGGTGCTCGAGTACAATCTGACGGGTTCTCAGAGACGGCCCGGTTCATATTCGTTCGTGGGCGGCAACGAACTTAACCCGCCCGTTCTGTGTCACTGGCTGTCGCTCGAGGGGGAAATCCGGAGTGGATTCAGTACGGACTCGAACTGTGTCCTCGAGAGCCATTTAGCGGGCACACTGTGAGTTGGTGTCACGAATATCACACAAATCCAAACGTGACAATATAGAGTACGTTCTGTACAAAGTGTTTTATTTTTTTACAATAATCTGAAAAATATATACTGTGGAGACTTTTGCATATATCTGTATGTGTGCCAATAGAAACAATAAGATAATTAATCACGTGTTCTAAACCTGTGTGTAGGGAGGAAATACTGCCATCTATGAGTGAACCAAATGCTGTTATGTTTTCGGGAGAGAACGTAACAATACACAAGTCGTACGATGAGTCGAGTTATCCGTTTCCGGCGATTGCGATCTCTGTCGAATACCAAGGTAGCGAGACCATAACTGTCGAACTAACTGATTCAATACCGGAGAAGATTCACAACGACCAGGTTGGAATCCATCCACCTACTGATCAGTTTTGGGACATTACCGAAGACGAACTAGTATTCTCACGAGAATTTTCCGAAGAAGACGAGTTCAAAACAGCATACACGTGTGATGCAGGTCTCGAGAAAACTCTCGAGGCGTGGATGGAAGGCACGCATGTCGAGATTCTCACAGATGGCGGTTCAAAAGTAGTGCTCACAGAAGACGACACGAATCAAGACTCCGACGAGGCTGAGCAAGACTCTGACGAGGCTGA
>LKML01000121.1 GCA_001563795.1 Haloferacaceae archaeon B1-Br10_E2g22
ATCAAAGAGGGAATCGAAGAGCTTGATCGAACGCTGCCGGAGATGGCCGAGGCGTTCGACGCGTCGACGTTTCTGGTCTGGCAGAACATCTACATTCCACATCTGTACCCGCACATCTTTTCGAGCACCCGGCTGACGATCACGCTCGCCTGGAAAATCACGCTGATCGCCGAGATCTTCGGGACGCGCGTCGGACTCGGCGAGATCATCAACTTCTACTTTCAGGCCAACCAGAACCACATGATCATCGCCTGGGCGCTGCCGATGATGCTGTTCATGTTCGTCGTCGACCGCGCGCTCGGCTACATCGAGACCAACCGCTACTCGTGGGGCGGCGAAACCAACCGACCGAAAGCCGCCTGAGCTACTGTTTTCAGTTCGTCGGTCTTTTCGATGTTTTACGCACATTCGTCGACTGTTGATTGCCGTTCTCGACTACTTTTAGCTATCTGAACAGTATATAAGGACGTACAAATACAGTAAACAATATGAACTATTTAGTGGTCGACCACACAATATATTGTGAGACAATCTGACCAAAACTATAATAATGAGCGATTCATTGGCCCGATTGTAATGGTAGACTGTAATTTGGGTAGACGTTCGTTTACGAAAGCAGCCGCATCAGTTGGGGCTGCCGCAACAGTTGGGCTGGCTGGCTGTCTGGGTGATGATGACGGCGAGGGAATCGAGCTGCTGACGCCGGAGGGGAATCTCAACATCATGCATTTCCTGGCGGGCACCGACCAAGGCTTTTGGGCCGACGAAGGGCTGAATTTCAACCCTGAAGTCGCTGCGTATGGTCGGTTTGTCAACGCACTTCCCGATGACGGCAACGACGTGGGGTTGCTCGAATACAACAACCTCTCACAGTACACCCAAGAGGGCGAAGAGCTCGTTCAGTTCGGGCCTTGTATCACACAGATCAACTCGATTTTCGTGCCTGTTGATTCCGACATCGAAACTGTCGAGGATCTGCAAGACATCCGCTTTGGCCATCCGGGCTGGTCGACGGGAACCGGCACCTACACACAGGCGATGATCTGGGAGCAACACGACTTCGATATCCGAGAGGAAAACGAAACTACCGAGTCGGACCCGGCGACGCTGTACGATCTTATGGTCGAACAGGACGAGGTCGACGCAATGCTGCAATTTACGGGCCAGACCGTCCGCGGACTCGCTAACGACGACGAGGTCCGTCCGGTGTACAACGCCTGGGAGGAATGGGAAGAAGAAACCGGCTTCCCGCCGCTTATTACGCCGTGGTGTGCTCAGCGAAGTTGGCTTGAAGACAACCCAGAAACCGCTTTGTCGCTGCTTGCAGGCTGGAGCAATGCCCAAGAGCATATCGAACAAAACGCCGAATCGGTTGTCAACGAGTATGGCCAACAAGCCGGCGTCTCGGAAGGTGAAGAAAGTGCGGTCATCGAACTCGCAGAGAGCGGTGGCCTGCATCTACCGGTCGACGACTACACCGACGAGCTGATCGACTCACAGTGGCGGCTTGTCGAGGCGATGGAGGACCTCGGCTCGATCGAGGCCGTCCCGCCACGCGAAGACCACATCGTTTCGATCGACGAGCTCCGTGCAATGGCTGAGGAGTAATGACTGTCCCTGAGCACTACAGGTCACCCATCCAATGAGTAACTCCGCACCGACAGCTATGAGCCAGCAATCAGACTCGGAGGTCGGCGTTATCGAGTTTTCGAACCTTCGAAAATCGTTCCAGAACGGCTCCGAGACGTTCACCGTCTTCGAGGATCTCGACTTCGAGATTACCGAGGGGGGCTTTACCTCGATTATGGGGCCATCCGGCTGTGGCAAATCAACGCTGCTCAACGTTATCTCCGGACTCATTCCGCCGGATGGCGGCGAGATCAGACACAACGGCGAGCGCGTCGAGCCGGGGTCGTTCTTCTACGGATACGTCTTCCAGGAACCACGACTGCTCGATTGGCTGACGATCGGCGAGAACATTCGGTTCGCCCTCCGGGCCCAGGAGGTACCCCCTGAAGACCAATCAGGGCGGATCTACCGCTATCTCGAACTCGTCGGGCTCGAAGACAAAATCGACAGCTACCCACAGCAGCTCTCGGGCGGGATGCGCCAGCGAGTCGGCATCGCACGAGCGCTCGCAATCGACCCGGACATCCTGTTTATGGACGAACCGTTCAGCAGTCTCGATGAGTTCACTGCCAAGGAACTCCGGAGCGATCTGCTTGACATCTGGCAGGAGACGGGTAAAACGATCATTTTCGTCACGCACAACAGCAGCGAAGCGGTGTTTCTGTCGGATTCAATCCTGATTCTCGACGGCAACGGCGAGCTGTTCGATCAGGTCGACGTCGACGTTCCACGACCGCGTCAGATCGGCGACGAAGCACTCATCGAGACCGAATCCGCGATGATGGAACGCTTCTTTGACCATCTCGATGAGACGCCGACCGACGACGAGCAATGAACTGGACACGCCCAACCCGGATTGCGATATCGATTGGCGCGTTTCTCGCCTTCTGGATCGCACTGTCGACGTACGACAGCCGGATGTTCCCGTCTCCGCTGCTCGTCGGCACGCTGATGATCGAGTTCATCGTCGACGGAGATATCGACGGTCGGTCGGCGCTCTACCATCTGTGGGTGACGTTCGGCCGGGTGCTGATGGCGACCGCGCTCGCACTCGGGTTGGCGATTCTGATCGGTATCGCAATGAAACTCAACGACGGCGTCGCCAGAGCCTTCGAGGCCTGGCTGCCCGTCTGGATGACACCGCCGGACGTGGTTGTCATTCTTATTGTGATGGTGATGGTCGGATTCAACACTCAGGCGGTTGTGCTGTCGGTTGCGTTCGTCTACACGCCGTTCGCGCTGGTGACGATCTGGCAGGGCTTGCAGGATATCGACACCGAACTCGTCGAGATGGCCGACTCGTTTGGGGCCGGCCAGCGACAGATCTGGCAGGATATCTACCTGCCACATCTGTTGTCGTACGTCTTTGCCTCGCTTCGACATCTGTTCGGGATGACCTGGAAAGTCGCGGTGATCGCCGAGGTGTTCGGCATTAGCAACGGCGTCGGTTCGCGAGTGCGCTTTTGGTTCCTGCAGGGCAACATCGCAGAAGTGCTCGCCTACTCGGTGCTGTTTATCGGGGTCGTACTCGTCATCGAGTATCTCATCCTGAGTCCGATTCAAAAGCGGGCGTTCGCTTGGCGACAGGCCTGAGCCTCTTTTCGTTTTTATTCGACAACTGCCGTCACCTGGAGTTCGAGCCGTGCGTCGACGGCCAACCCTGTGACACCAACCGTTGCCCGTGCTGGTTTGGGGTCCGGAAACAGCTCGGCGTAGACGCGGTTGAATTCCTCGAAATCGTCCATATCGGTAAGGTACGCCGTGACTGAAACTACTGACGCAAGCGACGAACCCGCCTCGGTAAGCAGGGCCTCGACGTTCTCGACGGCCTGTCTGGTCTGGGTCTCGATGTCGTCGCCGACGATCTCGCCGTTGCTGTTGTCCGGAACTTGGCCGGCGAGGTAGACTGTATCACCGTGAACAGTTCCGTGTGAGTACGGTGCTGGATCGTCGTAAACCGCGTCGCTCTGTAGCTGGTCGACCATGGTGTGTGTTTTCATCACAGTATCTAATCGTTCCGATTCGGACGAATACGGTCGACACCCAACAATTATGTATTCATGTCTCAGAGAGTACGCCATCGAATGAAACAAACAGCACACATTATCAGCAAAACAATCACAAACACGGAGTCAAGCTAGCCAATGGCTGATCTATTCATCAAAAACGGGATCGTCCTCACGCTAAACGAGACACGAGAGATACTCGACGATGGCGGGGTCGTGATTACTGATCGAGAAATCGAGGCGGTCGGTCCAACCGACCAACTCGAAGCGGAGTACGACGCCGACCAAACAATTGATGCGTCGGGACATGCTGTGCTGCCGGGCTTTATTGATGCACACGTGCACGTCTCGGATATTCTGGTTCGTGGAACCGGCACCAGCCGCGAGCTGTACGACTGGATTCAAAACGTCAAACGGCCGGCGGTCAACGAGATGACCGACGAAGACCACGAGATTGCCGCCGCGCTCTTTTCCCAAGAGGCGATTCAGTCGGGAATTACCACGTTCGTCGAGAACGCCTCGGGTGCAGCAGACGGCTATCCAGAGTCAGTAATCGAACGGAAGTTCGCGGCCTACGAGGCCGCCGGGATGCGAAACGTCTACGCCTACGCGTTTGCGGACACCGAACCCGACCCCGAGCATGCGACGTTTATGGAGCATTTCCGGCGGAAAGAACCCGAGGTAACCCACGTCTCGCCCTCGGAAACGCTGACCGATACCGACGAGATTCTGGCCGACATCGAATCGCTCATCCAGACCTACCACGGCTCGGCAGCGGGCCGACAGAGCGTCTGGCCCGCGCCCTACTGGACCGAGATCGTCACACCCGAGGCACTGCTCGGCGCGTACGAACTCGCCGAAAAGTACGATGTAATGACGACGACACACACCGCCGAAAGCGTCGACGATGAGGCCCGCCGTTCTCAGTCGAGTATCGAGTATCTCGACAACGTGGGCTATCTCGGCGAGCGGACGCTGTTGGGCCACTGTGTCGTCCTGAGCGAACGGGATATTCGCAAACTGGCACTGACAGACACGAAAATCGCCAACAACCTCAAAACGAATCTTGCATTGGGTGACGGCATCGCACCGGTCCCACAGTTGATCAACTACGGTGTTACCGTTGCGGTGGCGACCGACAACACGACCGCGAACAACGCGGCCAACATGCTGAGCAACATGGCGTTCGCCGACTTGGTTCAAAAGGGGCTCCACCAAGATGCGACGATCATGACCGCAGAGAAAGTCATCGAGATGGCCACCATTGATGCTGCCCGAGCAATCGGTCGAGAAGACGATCTCGGCTCGATTGAGCCGGGCAAGCTGGCCGATCTCGTGATGATCGATCTCGACTACCCGCATCTCACGCCGAACCTCCACACGCCCTCGACCATCGTCTACCAGACCCAGGGCTTCGAGGTCGATACGGTCATCTGCAACGGCGAGATCATTCTCGAAGACCGTACTGTCCACGGCATCGACGAGGAGTATCCCGAATTACGCTCGGATGCGGCCACCGCAGCCGAAGCCATCTCCGAGCGCGCGGGTCTCACATCGATTCAACAGCGACCGTGGCAGTCGAGATATAAGTAGTCGAGCCAGCACGCTCGCCTCTCTGCTGGCTATGTGATAGTCAACAATACTGTATTGTATTCCAACCTCAACCGATTGAATAGTTCGCATGATGGGTTTGCCGCCGTATTTTATTCCGTCTTGCCGTCTCGAACGCTCAACTCCGAAGTCTGTTTTCATATTCTAAACTTCTTGTCCAAATACTAGGTGTATATATAATATAATTGCCGTGAGATTGTCGGTAGAAACACTTATTCAGGAAAACTGTATACGAATGTTTGACGCATGACTGAGAAGATTAATCGTCGAGACTACCTGCAGTGGGTAGGGGTCGGCGGCGCTGCACTGCTTGCGGGTTGTACGGGTTCCGGATCTGATGTTGATGTTCCGGACGAGGGCGAAAACGTCCTGATTATTGCCGAACAGGAGTCACCGGGGACGATGAATCCTTTTATGCTCGATACGTTCGAGGGGTTCGTGACGAACCGCTTGACACACTCGGCGTTAACCTGGACTGACTCGGAGTTCAACGTCCAGCCGGATCTGGCCGTCGACTGGGAGAGCAACGAGGCCGCCGACCAGTGGACGTTCGACCTCCGTGAGGGCGTGACGTTCAACCACAACGGAAACGAGGTGCTCGCAGAGGATGTGAAAGCCAGTATCGACAAAATCCAAGATCCAGACACCGGGAGCCCTGGCGAAGGAAGTATTGGGCCAATAGACTCCACCGAAATTATCCATGATCACTCGGTCCAGTTCAATCTCTCTGAGCCGTTTTCACAGCTTCCGTTGACGCTGTCGTTCGGCTGGGCACAGATTATCGAAAAGAACGCCATCGAAGACCAATGGGATGAAATCGGCTCCAACAGCTTCGGCAGCGGACCGTTCGAACTCGACGAGTTCGTCCGCGGTGAACACATGCGAGTCACCGCTGCCGACGATTTCTACTTCGAGACCGAAGACGGCGAGCCACTGCCGCTGCTCGACGGCGTCACACAGGTTATCATTCCGGATTCGTCGGCCCGTACCAACGCGCTCGAACAGGGCGATGTCGACTTAATCCGACGGATGAACGCCCGTGAGTTCGAAAATGTTGATGGCTCTGATGGCGTCGAGACCGTCGAGGTCGATGGGGGACGCGCCTACCCGATTATCATGAACCACGACGTCGAGCCGTTTGATGACAATCGCGTCAGACAGGCTGTCAAATACGCCATCAACGGCGAAGAGATCATGCAGGTCGCCCAGCTCGGAGCCGGTATCGTTGGCGAAAGCCAGACCCCAATCGGGCCGGCAAACTTCAACTACGCAGGCGACTTGGAGCCGGATTACGGCACCGCCGCCGAGGTCGACCAGGCACGTGAGCTGCTCGAAGACGCTGGCTATGGTGACGGAATCGAGTTGGAGTTCCCACTGTACTTCGCACCGGACTTTGCCGACCAGATTCGAGAGACTGGTGTCCTTTTGCAAGA
>LKML01000122.1 GCA_001563795.1 Haloferacaceae archaeon B1-Br10_E2g22
CTGAGAGGCCGCTGTGTGTGAGGCACGCTGAGAAAACCATACTGCTCGAGACGAGTGCCGTCGAATCCAAGGGTCTCCGAAACAAATGCCGAGGCGACTGCGCTCAGACCGAAAGGCTGTCGACGTTCCAGCCGGGGTCGGTGCCTGTCAGTTGGATATGGGTGTGTCGACACGCCGGACAGACATCTGGCGTCTCGCTGCGGCCGCGTGGGACATACACTGCGCCACCACAGGCCACACAGCCGTCTGCAATCACCGTCACACAGTCCGCACAGACGTTGAAATCCTCGACGGTGAGTTCGCGCAGGGGTTCGAGTTGTTTGTCCAATGTGTACTCATCGATGACCGCCTGACAGTTGTGACACGTTTGCATATCGGTACATGTGCTACCTTGTAACACACACGCAAATAGTTGCCGGCTGGGGTGATATTCACATGTTCGTATACTGTTAGTTATGCCTCCGAGCGTAGGTCTGTCTCCCGAATGCGGGCTGCGATGTCGGCGGCCTCAAGCGTCTCGAGTGTGCCACGAACGGCAATCGGTGGCTCGATATCATCGCGCTCGCCGAGGACGATTTTCGGATACGACGAATCGTGAAACCCCTCGATGAGAATGAATTCATAGCCGTCGGCGCTGAGCGAATCAACCGTCGACTCGAGCAGTGCGGTCTCGGAGTCGGCCCCACGTTTGCCACCCGGCGTAATCTGAAACGAGACGCTAGGTGTGAGGCCTACGACCGTGTCGGCTCCGGCCGTGCGGTGGCGATGGGTGTCTTTGCCAGGACTGTCAATCTCGATGTCGTGGTGGATTGATTTGATCGTCGCAACACGACCATCATCGCCGAGTTCTTCGACGAGAGACTGCATAAGCGTCGTTTTACCGCTGTCGCTGGGGCCGACAAGACAGACTGGCTGAACCATACCACCCCTACTGCCGGCAGGACAAAAAGCTACAAGAAATCCGAAAGTCCAGCCTGGTTGTCGTCGTCTTCGCTCTCGAGGTCGTCGGCTGCGGCTGAAGACCCATCGCTGTCGGCCAAAGCCACCTCCGGTTGGTCAGTCTCATCCGTCTCGGCGGTTGCTGTTGTGGCTTCGGTCTCGTTGGTGGCCTCGTTTTCGGCGGTTGTGCCGGCAAACGCGCCGCCAGCGTTGGCCTCGATTGCGTCCTCACGAAGCTGTTGGGCATCCTCAACGATTGATTGGACTTTGTTTGTCGACTCACCGCTTCCGGTGACAAACGAGACGTGGGATTCGTCAAACTCGTAGGCTGCGGCCATCGTGACGGTTAACTCACGGGGTTTGCAGTGATGAGTCATCGCCGACAGAAACGGCAGAACAGACCGTCGAGCGACGCCGATGCTCATTCCACCGCGTTCGGCGATCTGTTGGCAGACTTCGTCGGCTGTGTTGTTAGAGCCGGGCCAAAACTGCGGTCGGCCATAGCGCGTCCAGCCACCCTTGGTTCCCTCGCGGGCCGCCGCCACGCCTCCAGCGGTGTTGTCGCCTGCATAGCGCCAGTAGCTGTAGTTCTGTGTTGCCCGTACGCGACCTAACCACACGTCGGCGTTCGCCAGAAAGTCGTAGGCGCGGGCCGTCTCGGACGGGTCGTAGACGGCCAGCATGTTGTCTTCGATCCATTTGGTGAGGTCATCTGGCGTCTCATCAACCTGATAGGAGGCCTCGAGGGCTGCTTTGGCCGACTCTTCTTTGAGGACGGCATCCAAAAACGGGAAAATCCCCATGGATTTATCGCGCTCGCTGGTGACAACGTTCTCCTCGGTGATTTTTTCTCGGCCTTCGGCGGCCGCCTGAAGGTCTTTGACCGCTCCACGGAGATCGCCGCTGTTGATTTCGGCTATGACCTCAAGGGCCGCATCATCGTATTCGACTCCCTCGTGTCGGCAGATATCCCGAAGCGCCGGCACAATCGACCGCGAGCCGACATCTCGGAACTCGATGTCCTGACAGGCGTTTCGGAGCCCTCGAGACATCTCATAGAACTCGTTGGCAATTAGAATGATTGGCTGGCCCGAGTTTTTGACGAGCTTCGTAATGGCGGCCTTCCCGCCGCGGTCGTAGTTGCCGTGGATGTTGTCGGCCTCATCGAGGATGACTAGCTGTCGGCTGGCCGTATCGCCACCGCTTGCACCGCCGCCCGAGAGACTTCCTGCAAGCGTCGCGTTCATCGCTGCCCGTCCGGCAAACCGCTCGATAACGTCGCCAGTCCGTTGGTCGGAGGCGTTGAGTTCGACCGTCTCCCAGCCCATATCGGTGGCCAGTGCGTGAGCCGCCGATGTCTTGCCGACGCCCGGCGAGCCGTAGATAACCACTGCCTCGCGGTGGTCGTCCCACGTGTCGGCCCACTGTTTGAGCTTATCACGGGCTTTGTTGTTGCCCCGAAGCTCCGAGAGACTCCGCGGGCGGTACGTTTCGGTCCAATCTACCATTGTCGGCACAAGGTCTGTCTGGTGCTTAGTGGTTGCGGAGCCCTCGAGTGTGCCGCCAGCTACCACCTGTGAGGACATCTCCGAGCAGTAGCCGTCCCCAAGTGACACAAATCGCTGGACAATACGGCCGATAGACGCCTAATACGTGTTATTTTCTGCATTCAAACGTAAGAATATTTTTACTCTATCGGCACCGCGTTGATGTATGTCTCTTCGCTCTCCGTCGACTGCGAGCGTACTCGCACAGATCGATAGCCTCGGGCCGCCCGGAACGCCAGTGACAACCGATGAGGTTGCCGCCGGCTTCGACTGTACACGCGAGCGTCTCGAGGCAGTCTTCGAGAGCCTCCTTCGACACCACCTCCTACAGACGAAAGCCGTCGGCGAGGGCTGTCGCATCTGGTGGCGACCCCCTGGGACTACGTCGGTCGAATCCGTTGGCCTTGCTGAGACGGACACCGCCGAGCAAAATACTCCCCAACCGGCCTCTGGTGCTCACAGCCTGCCGGCCAGCGGACAACACCCAGCGCAACTCTACGGCCTCGTGTTCAACCAGACGGTGCAGTTTACCGGCATTCTCGAGCCGGATGGAACGCTGATCGATGCCAACGAGTCGGCACTCCAGTTCGGTGGTCTCGCCCGCGAGGAGGTGATCGGCCGGCCCGTCTGGGAGACCGACTGGTGGACGCTCACCCCGGAGACACAGCATCGGCTGAAGCACGCAGTTACGCAAGCGGCTGCCGGTGAGACCGTCCGGTATGTTGTCACCGTCCAGGGGGCAACCCGGACAGTGCCGATTGATTTCTCACTGCGCCCGATCGACGACGGCGAGGTGACGCTGCTGATCGCAGAGGGCCGCGACATCAGTGATCTCAAAACAACCGAACGACAGCTCCGACAGCAGCGCGATGCGCTCGAGACCGAACTGTCGTCCGTACTCGAACGGGTCTCCGATGGAGTCTACAGTCTTGATTCGTATCGTCGCTTCGAGTACGTCAACGACCACGCCCAGTCGCTGCTCGGCATCGAGGAGTCGGTGGTACGTGGCCAAGAGATCAGCGAGGCTATCGAAACAACCGAACAGTTCAGAACACGGCTCAAAACCGCAATAGAAGACCAAAATCCGGTGTTTTTCGAAGACTACTACGAACCACTTGATGCCTGGTTGGATAACGCAATCTATCCTTCTGAGTCTGGAGTGTCGGTGTTCTTTCGTGATATCAGCGAGCGCAAACGCCTCGAGTTGGAGCTTCGAACCGAGACCGAACACTTCCAGACGGTGCTGACGAACTCGCCGGTGGTCGCCTTTCGACAGGATACCGACCTCCGGTATACCTGGATCGGTAACCCACGAGAGGGCTTTAGCGAAACGGAAGTCATCGGTAAACGAGATAACGAACTGCTTCCGGCCGAGGCGGCAGCCGCGGTCATGGAACCGAAACAGCAGGCGCTCGACACCGGACAGAGAGTCCGCAAAGAGGTCACACTCGCGTTTCCTGACGGTGATGTCATCTACGATCTGACTGTCGATCCGATTTTTGATGAGGCGGGCGGGTGTATCGGGCTGGCTGCGACCACGGTCGATCTGACCGAACAGAGCCGAACCAAAGCAGCCCTTCGCAGCAGCGAAGAACGTCTCCAACTTGCCCTGCAAGCGGGGAACCTGGGCACCTGGGAGCTCGATCTCCGAACCGAAGACTCACCAGTTCGATCACTTGAACACGACCGGATTTTCGGATACAGCGAGGGCATCGACGACTGGAGTTTCGAGATCTTTCTTGATCACGTCCACCCCGACGACCGCCCAGCAGTCGAGGCTGGCTTCGAGGCTGGCTTCGAGACCGGCGAGTGGGCCTTCGAGTGTCGCATCGAGCGCGCCGACGGCGTCGAGCGATGGATCGCCGCCGCAGGCGAATTCCACATGGACGACGACGGCGAGTTGGTTCGGGCCGTTGGCGTCGTCAGCGATATCACCGACCGGATGGATCGCCAGCGCGCACTCGAGGCCTCCGAGCAGCGGTACCGAACGCTCGTGGCGAACTTCCCCAACGGCGGCGTCGCGCTGCTCGACAAGAAGCTCCGGCACCGCGTCGTCGACGGACTGGGCTTCGAGGCGATCGGGTTCGATGTCGAGACGTTGGCCGGCAAGCGAGTAGCCGAGGTCTTTCCGGCCGAAATCGCGGCGGTCCTCGAGTCGGCATACCGAGAGACACTTGACGGTGAGGCCCACACGCTCGAAGTCGATATTGGCGAGCGAACCTGCGAGTTCCGGACGCTCCCGGTGACAGACGCCGACGGCGAGACGGCTGTGCTCTCGATTTTCCACGATATCACACTTCACAAAACACAACAGGAACGACAGTTGGCGAGGCTTGCAGAGCTTCACAAAATCGTCCAGGATGTCGCCCATCTCATTATCACCGCTTCGACACGCAGCGAAATCGAGCAGGTCATCTGTGATCGATTCGACGACGCCGAACCCTACGTCGGCGCGTGGGTTGGCCGTCCCGACCACACTGGCTCGACAATCCACCCCTCGGCTGTGAGTCACGATAGTGGTACTGGAAGCGCAAGTGACAGCGACGCCGATGCCAAGAATGTTGTGAGCGAGCAACCAGTTGACCTCCTAAACAGCAGCGTTTCGGTCGATCCGGACGCATCATCGATTGGCGGGCCGATTGCTGCGGCCATCGAGACGGCGAGACCGCAACTGATCCATACGAGTCCGACCGACCATATCTATGCGCAGTGGTGTCTCTCGGCGTTAGACCAACACCGACCAGGGGTTGTTGTGCCTATTCACCACGAAAGCCGCGTGTACGGGGTCATTGTCATCTACACGAACCGGGAGGCATTCGAGCCACGTGAACTCGAGACGCTCGGTCGGCTCGGTCGGATCGTGGGCCATGCGATCAACGCCATCGACCGAAAGCGCGCGCTAATGGGCGGACGAGTTACCGAGGTTGTTGTCCGGTCAGATGCTCTTGCCGAGGCGTTTCTGGCGGCAGCCGACGACGAATCGCTGACGATCAGTATTGACCATGTTGTGACACTCAAGAGCGGTCGTTCGCTTATTTACTACACCACAGAAGGGATCACTCCCGATCAGTTCACCGCGATGATCCAGGAGCTAACTGACAACTCGGAGCTTCGCCTGCTTGAACAGGTCGGCACACGCTCGCGGCTCGAGTTGTCTACCGACGCCGAAACCCTCCACTCGATTGTTGCGGGCCACGGTGGCTGGATTACCACCGCCGGGATTCGAGACGGCAGCTTCGATATCACGATCCGAGTACCGCTGGGCACCGAGGTTCGATCCGTTTTGGACGCCGCACGAACCATGTATCCGGATCTACGGCTCGTCTCTCAGACGAGTGTCACACCCTCGAGACGAACTGCTCTGGATGCGTTTGCGAACCTCACTACCGAACTCACCGACCGGCAACGGGAGGTGCTCGAGATTGGGTTTTATGCGGGCTTTTTCGAGTGGCCCCGCGAGACCACCGGCGACGAACTCGCCGAACTCATAGGTGTCGCACCCCCAACAGTCCATCATCACCTCCGTCACGGCCAACAAAAACTCCTCGCTACGTTCTTTGAACAGACATCTCAATAGCTCAACTCTAATCGGTTTGAAGACGACGTTAATCCGATCCGCGATAACTGTATAATACAGTATGACAATCAACTCCACGATACCATACTGGGCCCCCAGACCCCCCGCTGGCACCGATGGTCACCTGCGTGAGTGTCTTGCCGTTCTCGGCAACCAACGGCAGCGCGAAATCCTGCAGACGCTCATGCAGTACGGTCGGTCACTCTCGAGAGCTGACCTCCTCAAACGGCTTGTCGCTGCCCGATGGGACACGCCAAGACCTACAGACGAAACAGCAGTTGAGATCAGCCTCACCCACGTTGATCTGCCACGACTGGTCGCCGCACGGTTCGTTGCGACAACTGACGAGTCGCCAACAGTGCGGTTGCTCGAACATCCCCTGCTCGCTGATCCACAGGTTAGACGACTCCTCTCTGGAGATGAGGTGTGGGACAACCGAATCAGCGTGATGGCACTCACGCGCCACCGCCTGATCTGTGCGATTCTCGCCGAACACCCCAATGGATTGCCTCGAGACCGGCTTGCAGCGCTCGTGTGTGTTCACGAATCCCCTCTCCCTGCAGACCAATTCCCCCACCTCGCAGACCAATTC